>NZ_JAGTUL010000030.1:0-54027 GCF_018224605.1 Shewanella sp. M16
AGAAGAACATTTACAAGAGAATATTAATAAATCTTATATAAAAAAAAGGCTTAAACCTGAGTTCATTATTAATGATTATAAAAAAAAAAAGCTTTTAGCTAACCTATATATACTTTTATATAATGTTACGGAAGCATTTTTGAAACAATCAATATTAACTGTCCTTGAACGTATAAATGAACAGTATACTTACTCTAAGTTGTCGGATACGATAAAAATACTGTGGTTAGATAAGTGTGTAAAATGGTTTAAATATAAGTCGCCAGAAATAGAGAAAGGCAATACCACCCTTCAAGTTTATTATGCTGATTTTATTAAGGATTTACAGGGTAAGTTATTGGTGTTTTTAACTGATGAGGATAAGGAGAATAAGAAGTTATTTGCAGAGAAATTCGGAATTCCAGGTAATGTTGATCATAAGATTTTTAAACAGATTGCTAAGGAGTATGGTATAAGTCTGAATGATGGCAGCTTACATAGGAAGGAAGCCGACTTAGAGAATCTTCGGTTGAAGCGTAATAATCTCGCACATGGTAACATATCATTTTCAGAATTTGGAAAAGATTTGTCAATTCCAGATTTGCAGAAGTTATCGAATGATATTTTTGATTACTTAGATAAAACAGCAGATATGTTTAATTTATATTTGGATGGCAAAGAATTTTTATGTAAAAATAATAATTAATCCACCACTTTATGTTATTTGGCTTGAAAGTGGGTGGCATTATTAATGCAGTGCTTAACGCAGTTGTAATCTAAAACAGAAGGTATTAGCCGAGCCAATTGCTCATTATTTTTTTATCAAAGACACGGCGTGTCGCTGGGGATAATGTAGACTAGGTGATTAATTTCATGTCTAATCCTCTCTGTTTACAGCACGGACAATGAAAACCTTCTATGTGCTGTTCTGGGTTAGTAGAGCATCTAAGGCTGCAACTGAGTTTTGCTAAGCAGACCCTCTGCGCTAGGGACAGCGCGGTGGAGCCCCCAATGGATGTTCCTTGTAAGATCAAGAGCTGGCGTGTCTGTGTGCTGGGCCAGTTGCGTAGCACTGTTACTGGCGGCTAATTAGTTTCAAGCATAGTTTTTTTGGTTCTTTGGGTTACCGCTGCACTATCGGCATGGTTTAATATCGTGGTTATCGTATTGAAACGACTTTGGCGCTCAGTTGCAGTTTTATCTGCTCTAGATAATCAATCAGTTCACTGGGCTGTTCGAATTCAAGCTGTAGTGTTGGCTGAGAAGTGGTACGGATTTCTGGGTGTACATTGTCGCCGTCATTTACGGCCGAAATGATGGTGTAGCGGGGATAATCTTCTTCGCGACAAATGGGGTCGGCATAGTCTACCCAAAGAATAAAGTAGTCGCTTTTTCGTTTGAAATAAAAGCTGGGGCACATGTCATTTTGGTAGCTTTTATCAATGAGAAATGGGTATAAGCTTAGGTCGAAGCCAAGATCAAATTCATAGCCAAATGTTTGATGGTAAGCACTCATATTTCTGCCTTTAATCATCGCATTAAGTGATGTTAAGTATAGTTAAAGTATTTGCTTAACGAACTGTTTTATCTGGTTTAAATGTGTTTTCATTAGTCTGTTTTGGCTGTGTGGTTATGTTCGTTATAACCATTATATAAAGCCGTATTTATCCTTAACCCTATCTAATAATTGCTTAATCTCTTTGCTAAGAACTCAATCAAAAATTCAATCAATACTGTCACTTTGGTTGGGAGGTATTTTCGTTGCGGATACACGGCATAAATGCCATGTTCGGGTAGCGGATAGTCTGTGAGCGCCAGTATCTTCTTTAGAGAAAGTACCGACTAGAAAGCCATTCATATAAACGTCAAGTGCTGCCATTACCACTCCTGAGCCCATTGTTTATTGTTAGATGGGCCTGTATCACTGTCACTCGCGTTGCGAGGTTTGAGTTCTATTTCGAGTTCGAGGGCTGATAAGAGTTTGAAAAATGTATCAAGTTTAGTGCTGTCGGGATTCTGTTCGAAGTTGGAAATAGTGCCTTGGCGTAAGCCAATTTTCTCACCAATTTTAGCCTGAGAGAGTCCCTGTGATTGGCGAACATCTTGTATATAAGCGCTAAGCTGTTTGGTTGTGGTGATCTTCATCTTGAATTCCCATTATTTCCCAATACGCTTTAAAGTATAAACATAACTTAACACGCTACAGCGTATAGTTAATGTTTAAGACGTTGCAGCGTATAATTTGTTTATATACGTTATAGCGTATAAATAGGGGCTAAAAATGCAAGTGTAGTATTGATTAAAAACATAAATCTGATTGTTCAAATGATTCGCTATCAGCCGCTCGAGAGAGTCAGTCTGATGGCCTCTGGTCTATTGTTTATTTTTCATAGGGGGTGAAAGAGAGTTGTCCTTCCTCATTACTGACAAGTGAAAATTTACCCTAACTTGCCATTCGCCAGCTTCTCCATCAAAAATTCAATCAATACACTCACCTTAGTCGGCAAATGTTTTCGCTGTGGATAAACCGCGTAGATGCCATGTTCGGGGAGGGGATGGTCTGCGAGCAAGGCTTGTAGGCGGCCTGCTTGTAAGTCGGCGTCGACCATGAAACGGGGCAGGTTGGCTATGCCTAAACCATCGAGTGTGGCTTGGTGGATAGCATCACTATTGTTGACTTGATAGTTACCGTTCGGCTGGATACGAGTGGGGCCCTGCGGGCTTAAGAAGGTCCATTCAACACCATCACGAAAATATGAGTAGAACAAACAGTTATGTTGGCTGAGTTGCTGCGGCGTGTGTGGCGCAGCGTGGCGAGCAAGATACTCGGGTGAGGCGCAAATGACACTTAAACAAGGGGCGATTTTACGGGCAATCAGGCTGGAATCTGGTAGCTCGCCGATGCGAATTGCCAGATCGAATCCGCCAGCAATTAAATCGGTTGTCTTATCATCCATCTGCATTTGCAGCTGTATTTTCGGGTAACGGCGCAGAAACTCGGGGATTAAAGGGGCGATATGCAAGCGGCCAAATACCATAGGAACTGCGATGCGAAGATTGCCCTGAGGCGCTTGTTGTAGCTCAGAAATGGCGTCTAACCCTTCCTCTGCGAGTTTAACGGCAGGACGAACATAGTCAAAATAGCGGGCGCCCGCTTCGGTAAGACTTAAGCTGCGAGTAGTACGGTGCAAAAGTTGAATACCCAGACTTTGTTCTAATAGGGTAATGCGTTTACTCACCGCCGATTTACTCAGTCCAAGCTTTTGACTTGCAAGCGAAAAGCTACCGCATTCCACTACAGTGACAAAGATAGGTAGTGCTGAAAAGTGCTCCATGGTGTCCTTAGATTATCGCGTTCCCCTGTCATTATTGTTGATGATACCTCAACAGTCAGTTTTTATTATCGTGGTTATCATTGCCCTTGATGCAAGGTAGACTAATGCACTTGCTGATTGCGAGTGTCGACTGTGAAGCCTAGTTATTTTCGCGCTCATCGCTCATCGCTCATGTTTATCGCTTATCTTGATTACTGCTAGGCAGTTAGCCACAGTATTGCCGCAATCGCCGATGTACCATTCTCGATGCCACTGAACGGCATGGGATGGGTCTTAGCTATTTTGTCAGAAAGAGAGTTCCTATGTCCTTGCCTTACCAATGGATTTTGTTCGATGCCGATGAAACCCTATTTTATTTCGATGCCTTAAAAGGGCTTAAATTGATGTTTAGTGAGTTTGGGGTCGATTTTACCCAAGCCGATTTTGACGAGTATCAGTTAGTTAACAAACCACTTTGGGTTGATTATCAAGATGGCAAGATAACTGCCGCCGAGTTGCAAACCATACGTTTCGAACCTTGGGCTGCCAAATTATCTGTCACGGCCATGACGCTCAATAGTGCCTTTTTATCAGCAATGGCCGAAATTTGTTCGCCGCTACCCGGTGCTCGCGAGTTATTAGCCGCGCTCCAAGGCAAAGCCAAATTAGGTATCATCACTAACGGTTTCACTGAGCTACAAACCGTGCGATTAGAGCGTACAGGCTTACAGCATCATTTTGATATTTTAGTGATTTCAGAAAAAGTCGGCATAGCCAAACCTGATGTGGGCATCTTCGAACATGCTTTCGAACTCATGGGTCATCCTGAGCGCGATGCTGTGCTCATGGTCGGTGATAACCCGCATTCAGATATCCAAGGCGGTATCAATGCAGGTATTCATACTTGTTGGTATAACGTCCACGGCCACGATGTACCCGCCGGTATCGCCCCGCACTATCAAGTGAGCTCGCACCAAGAGCTGCAAAAAATCTTATTACCGTAAACGATTGTTCACTGAGCCTAGCTCAGCACTTCGCACTCGATAGGTTTGGCTGAGAGTGAGTGCTTTAACTGATATTCCCTCAGTGTCATAAAATACAAAAAGCCCTTATATTAAGGGCTTTTTGGTATCTAAAACGCGTTAAAAATCATTACTCAACGTTTTGGATCTGCTCGCGCATTTGCTCAATTAGCACTTTAAGTTCCACTGCGGCTGAGGTGATGTCAGTGCTGATGGATTTAGAGGCGAGCGTGTTCGATTCGCGGTTGAATTCTTGCATCATAAAATCTAAACGGCGACCTTCGCTGCCGCCTTTTTTGAGGATGCGGCGCGCTTCGGCTACATGGGCTTCGAGTCTGTCCATTTCTTCGGCGACATCTTGTTTCTGAGCCAGAAGCACCATTTCTTGCTCGATGCGGGCTGGGTCGAGTTCACCTTTGATTTCCGCAAGGCGGTTGGTGAGCTTTTCGCGTTGATACAGCATCACCGTTGGCATGTGCTCGCGTACGACGGCGATTTGCTCGCTGACTCCGTCTAAGCGGCTTAGCAGCATGTCTTTGATGGCTTCGCCTTCACGACCACGGGCTTCGATGAATTGATCTATGGCTGAGTCGAAGGCTGTCATCAGATCGGCGCCGATCGCATCCATATCTTGTTCACCGCTTGCTAGCACGCCCGGCCAGCGCAGGATGTCGGTCAGATTGACATCGCCTTGTCCCGCTTCTTGCTTGAGCCAAGTGGCGGCGCCTAATAGCTGTTTTGCTAGCGCTTGATTCAACTGCAGCTCGTTATTGCTGTTGTCTGCCAATTCGTAGCGCAGATTGACTTCCACTTTGCCGCGGCTTAAACGTTTACGAAGGCGGTCGCGCAGTACGGGTTCGAAGCTGCGGAATTGCTCGGGTAAACGTAGGTAAGTTTCGAGATAACGTTGATTGACTGAGCGAATTTCCCAGGAGGCAGTGCCCCATTGTGCTTTGTGCTCGATGCGAGCGTAGGCTGTCATGCTTTGGATCATGGGTTGTCCTAATGGTGTAATCGTCATAATGAGAGGCGATTATAGAGTCAATGGCTTTAGGATTAAAGGCATACCGCCAATAGCGACCGGGATTAGGCGTTTGAGTGTGATGAGTTTGCCAGAGAATCACCCTAAGCATGGCATCCTAAGGCTCAAGCCCTTATAATATGCAGCCAAAATCGGTCAATGACTCAGAATACAGGAATCTCGCATGCGTCCAAGTAACAGAACGCCAGCACAAACTCGTCCCATCACTATCACTCGCCAGTTTACGGCCCATGCCGAAGGTTCTGTGTTAGTGGAATTTGGCGAAACGAAAGTGCTTTGTACCGCCAGTTTTACTGAAGGTGTGCCACGTTTCCTTAAAGGTCAGGGTCAAGGCTGGGTGACGGCGGAATACGGCATGTTGCCACGTTCGACCCATAGCCGTATGGATCGTGAAGCCGCTCGCGGTAAGCAATCTGGCCGTACGCAAGAAATTCAACGTCTTATCGGTCGTGCCCTACGCGCCTGTGTGGATATGAAAGCCCTAGGCGAAAACACTATCGTGATCGACTGTGATGTGATCCAAGCTGACGGTGGCACACGCACTGCCTCTATCACTGGCGCCTGTGTGGCCTTAGTGGATGCGTTGAACTGGGCGCGTGGTAAAGGCATCATTAAATCTAACCCGCTGAAATTCCTTATCGCTGCTGTCAGCGTAGGTATTTACAAGGGTGAAGCGATAAGCGATCTAGAATATATCGAAGACAGCGCCGCTGAAACTGACATGAACGTCGTGATGACAGAAACGGGTAAGATCATCGAAATTCAAGGCACCGCCGAAGGCGAGCCATTCAGCCACGAAGAATTACTCGAACTGTTGGCATTGGCGAAGAACAGCATTCGTGAAATCGTCGATGTGCAGAAAGCCGCACTGAACTAATATTGTGGTGATGAAAAAGCCCCGTCATGTTATAGAGTGCGGGGCTTTTTATTAACTGCAACTTTTTATTTGCAGCAAGATGCTAGTGTTAGACAAGCCCTGTACCGAATTAAATGTTACCCAATAAAACATTACCTAATAAAAACCAATAAAATACAAAGTCGTAAGGAGATATTGTGAAAGCTTATCAACGTGAGTTTATTGAATTTGCCCTAGAACGTCAGGTGTTGCGATTTGGCGAATTTACCCTTAAATCGGGCCGTATCAGTCCTTATTTCTTCAATGCGGGTTTGTTCAATACTGGCCGTGACTTAGCGCGTTTAGGTCGTTTTTATGCCGCTGCGTTAGTGGACTCTGGCATTGATTACGACTTGCTGTTTGGCCCTGCTTACAAAGGTATTCCGATTGCTACGACTACGGCCGTTGCCCTGTGTGAGCATCACGATATTGACATTCCTTACTGCTTTAATCGCAAAGAGAAAAAAGATCACGGTGAAGGTGGCAGCTTAGTCGGTAGCGAGCTGAAAGGCCGCGTGATGCTCGTCGATGACGTGATCACTGCGGGTACTGCGATTCGTGAGTCGATGGAAATCATCGAAGCCCATAAGGCACAATTAGCGGGTGTGTTGATTGCTTTAGACAGGCAAGAGAAAGGCAAGGGCGAGTTATCGGCCATCCAAGAAGTTGAGCGTGATTTTGGCTGCGGAATAGTAGCAATTATTAAACTCGCCGACCTAATCAGTTATCTGTCTGAAAAGCCTGGAATGGAAGTGCAACTTGCCGCCGTGAGTCAATATCGCGAGCAATATGGCATTTAAGTCTAGTGTTTGACGGCTGGTATTGATCAAGCGGCTATCGCAGGCTTGGTGAAATCAGTTAATCAGCCAGCATTGATCTTAGCTAGGTTGAGAAGGGGTTGATTGAGTGGGTATGAAAACAAAAAACGCTGCGATTCTATAGAAGGAATCGCAGCGTTTTTTTATTGAGCTGTATTGGTTGCTATTGATTTCGACACGTTTTAAATAGCGTTAAGTTTCAATACATTTATTTAGACTGGTGCAAAAATTCGGCGCGGGTCGCAGGGTTAGATTTGAAAATACCGCCCAGCGCTGTGGTAGTGGTCGAACTGGTGGAGTCCATCACACCGCGGGATTTTACGCAGTAATGCACGGCATCCATTTTAACGGCAACGTCTTTGGTTTCGAGCAAGGTTTGCAGTGCGACTAACACTTGCTGAGTCAAACGCTCTTGTACCTGAGGGCGTTGAGCAAAGAAACGCACAATACGGTTAATCTTTGATAAACCAATGATTTTTTTGCGTGGTAGATAAGCTATGGTCGCAGTGCCATCGATAGTCACTAAATGATGTTCGCAGGTGCTGGTAAGGCTAATGTCTTGCACTCGCACCATTTCATCGAAGCCCATCTTATTGTCGATAACCGTGATCTTAGGGAAGTTCGCATAATCTAAGCCGGAGAAGATTTCATCGACGTACATTTTAGCAATGCGGCGCGGCGTATCGGCAAGGCTATCATCTGACAGATCCAATGACATTAATGTCAGGATTTCTTTCATATGATGTTCAATCTTGTCTTTACGTTCTTCACTGCTGTAAACGCTTGGGAGCATTGGGGTTTCAAGTCCACGTTCTAATAACGCGGCTTGTACTTTTACTGCTGCTTCACTTAATGCCATCTTATCCTCCACTACGTCGTAGCGGCTATAACAGAAAACCTATGCTGATCATCGCGTGGTACTTGGGCTGTTCAGCATCAGATACAAATTATTGCTATTCTCGCTAGGGCAAGAATAGGGGGAGGAGGATAGCGCGAATTGCAGACAATTCATACCGAAAAACGCGCATAGGCCACATGAAAAAGCCGATAGTCCTTATCGGATATCGGCTTTAAATCTGCCACTGCCAATCGAGTTTAGCCTAGCAGTGTCGGCAAGTTTGAGTCAATTCTAAAGTTTCAGATTGGTTTTTAGGAAACTGAGCATTTGTTCATAGTATTTCGCTCTATGCTCATCGTTATAAAAACCGTGGCCTTCATTGTCCATCACCAGTTTTTGGTAAGGATAATTGTGAGCTTTTAGGCCTTTTTCGAGGGATTCGAGTTGTTCAATTGGCGCTCGCTCATCTTCACCACCATGCACCAATAGTATGTTTGCTTTGAGTTTATCGACGTTTTCAGAAGGAGACATTGCTTTAAGTACCGCTTTATCTTGGCCAAGCACATCCTTGAGATAGCTAGTACCAGAACGGCTGTTGGCGACATCGCCTTCATTAAACATCAATTCAAGATCATATACGCCAGCTACACCTATGGCGCATTTAAACATATCTGGCGCAAGCACAGCGCTCTGCAAGGCGCTGTACCCACCAAAACTGCCGCCAACAATACAGATGCGTTCCTTATCGGCAAAACCTTGGTCAATGACGTACTGGGTTGCGTCGATAATGTCATGCTGAATATCTGAGCCCCATTTTTGATAGCCAGCGCGTTCAAATTGATCGCCATATCCGCCTGAACCACGGAAGTTGACCTGTAGAACGGCTATGCCTTGGCTTGCTAGATATTGGTTTTGTGGGTCAAAGCCCCACCAGTCACGGATACCGTGTGGACCACCATGTGGATTGACGACTAAGGGTAGGTTTTTAGTTTCTTTACCAAAGGGAAGCGTTAGATATCCATGGAGTTGTTTACCATCACGGCTGGTGAAACTGATGGGTTTAACATCAGCCATTTGCTCTGGGTCGAGCCATTTTTTAGCGGCGGCTAGATATTCAAGTTTTAGTGTTTTCGTATCAAATATGTAGTAATCGCCAGGGTTTCGATCGTTAAACGCAAGTACGACGAGTTTTGCTGCATCTCGGGTTTCGCTAACAATTCGTACTTGGTGACCTGGGAGAGCACCCAGCAGATCTTTTAGTAATTTAGCGTGCGAATCCTCATTATCGACAAAGGCATAACTCGGGTAACCATTTTCAAACTCGACGGCGTAAAGTTGTTTATTGGTGCCGTTAATCCAAAAGTTGCTAGGGTCAACGTTTTCATCCTGAATGATTTCAGTTTTATCGCCCGTTTCGAGATTAATTTTGTAAACCCCTAAGGTTTCACCTTGGGAGCGACCGGCGGCATAAATCGTATTTTTATCATCGGCAAAGGAGAGTGGTTTAAAATCAGCAAGACCTAGATTTAGTTTATCTGTATTTACCCAGTTACCATCTTTGCGGTAGAACACTTTAGTGATGTTTTGTTTGTCTTCACCTGCAACGAAGCGAACCTCTCCATCATGGTCTGTCATAAAACGGGCTCTGCCGATAGGTGAGCCTGTGATGCGTTTACGTGTGCCATTGAACAAGTCTACGCGATAGACATCTTGTGATAGTTCAAAGTCAAGATTGATCCTATCATTCCATGGAATAGCATTGACTAACATGTAGCGTTCATCATCTGGCAGAGGATCGAGGATAAACGCGCTCGCACGCATAGGGGTGTTTTTCTTGATATTTGAACCTGTTTGTTGCTCGCCACTCTCGAAGCCGAATAAATACGCTTTTCGTGAACCATCGGCATTTACCGCCATCAATTCACCGTAGTAGATAGGTGTGTCTTGCCAGCCTTTTAGGTATTCTTTTGCCAATACCAGTCGCTCACTGTTGGCCCATTCATAGTCGCCGACTTGAGCATTATCGGGAAAACGTATCGCATTGAGGAGTTTTTTGGTTTGGGTATCTAAGACTAAGAGAACGTTTTTACCTTCGACACTTGTGATAGCGCTTAAGTATTTACCAGTAGGCGATATTTTTACATCCGAGTACTCATCACCTTTGCTGAATAACTGTGCTTGCGATAACGCATTCGCGTTGGAGCTATTGGCTGCAAAGGTAGATATTGGAAGTATTGGTAAGCAAAGTGTCGCCAACATGGCTAATCGGAAGAGTTTCATCTGACATCCTTGTAAAATCATTGTGTTTTTTGTTCTTAAAATGTTTTTCGAGGATAAAACAAAAGATGGAGTGAAACAAGGAAGGAATATCGAAAATAAAGGACGATAGTTACCGTCCTTTATGTTGAAAAATCATTAGCTTTGTAAAAGTTGGTGCTGGATAAAACGCCACTGTTCATCGAAGTGTGTCGTCGGTTTGAGTTTGAATTCACTTCGTACAAATTGGGCGATGCGGCCTTCGGCAAAGGCTAACAGTAAATTGGCTAATATGGCTTCGTCTAAGTTGAAGCCTTTACCTTCTCGCAGGGTTTTTTCCCGTAAAATTTGCTTTAACTGGGTTTCAATTTTGGCAAATAAGTTACCAATACGGCTTCGCAGGCGTTCATTTTCACCGAGTAGAGCATCACCGTTGAGAACGCGGGAAATTCCTGGGTTACGCTCGGCAAAGATCAGCAGCAGTTGCAGTACCAGCTGGCAGCGCTTCATGGTGTCTTTTTCGTCATCCATGATTAAATTGATGCGCGACAATAACGACTCTTCGATAAATTCGATTAAGCCTTCGAACATCCGCGCTTTACTCGGGAAGTGGCGATACAGGGCGGCTTCCGATACACCGACTTCTGAGGCCAGTTTCGCTGTGGTGATCCTTTGTCCTGGGTTGGTTTCTAGCATCTGCGCTAGACATTGCAGAATGTGTTCACGACGATTAATTTTTGGGCTTACAGCCATTACAGTATCCTTGGCTCAATAACGACTTAGGGGATTATTTAGTGCCTGAATGGCCAAATCCGCCTTCACCACGGTCTGAGCTGTCGAACTCATCAACGAGTTTGAATTGTGCTTGTACCACAGGAACAAACACAAGTTGCGCGAGACGATCGCCCATTTCTAAGGTGAATGGACTGTCACCACGATTCCAACAAGATACCATTAAGGGGCCTTGGTAATCTGAATCTATGAGTCCGACTAGATTCCCCAGTACGATACCGTGTTTATGGCCCAGGCCTGAGCGCGGTAAAATCACCGCTGCAAGTCCTGGGTCGGCCACATGAATGGCAATCCCCGTGGGAATGAGCACAGTTTCACCCGGTGCTATGGTTAAAGCCGTGTCTATCATGGCGCGAAGATCCATGCCTGCACTGCCTGCGGTGGCGTAAGCGGGCAAGGGAAATTCTGAGCCGATACGGGAGTCGAGAATTTTTAATTCAATCGGTGTTTTCATGTATTTGTTTTTTCTTTCACTATCAACGAAAGTAATTGGCGTGCCAACGTGAGTTTGTCAGTAGCAGGCAAATCTTGACTGCCGTGCGGCCAGAAAACACGCAGGGCATTAGCATCTGCATTAAAGCCTAGGCCAGCAATGGAAACGTCGTTTGCGGCGATCATGTTCAAGTTTTTACGTTTGAGCTTATCGCGCGCATAGGCTTCTACATCATGGGTTTCGGCGGCAAATCCCACCACAAAAGGACGGTTAGGTAAGCTCGCAACCGTGGCTAAGATATCAGGATTCCTCACCAGCGCAAGTTGCATTTCTTCGGTCGATTTTTTGATCTTACAGGTAGCAATATCGCTAATGCGGTAGTCTGCAACGGCGGCGCAGCCAATAAAAATATCTTTTTTATCAACGTTATCCATAACAGCATCGAGCATATTTTGCGCCGATTCAACATCAATGCGTGTCACGCCTTCTGGGGTGCTTAGATTTACTGGGCCTGAGACTAAGGTGACTGTTGCCCCCATATCTGCCGCGGCTTTGGCGAGTGCAAAGCCCATTTTTCCAGAACTGTGATTTGAAATGTATCTGACGGGATCAATTGCTTCACGGGTTGGTCCGGCGGTAATCAGCACCGACTGGCCAGCAAGAGGCAGCGCAGAGACTTCTTTTGTTGCAAAAAAATCACTGGCTAGCTCGGCAATTTCTAGCGGTTCGAGCATGCGTCCAGGACCCACTTCACCACAGGCCTGACTGCCACTGGCGGGTCCCCAAAGTGTAAAACCACGTGATGCTAGGCTAGTTAAATTCGCCTGCGTAGCCAGATTGCGGTACATCTGCTGATTCATTGCTGGACACAGGGCAATTGGCGCCTCAGTGGCAAGACATGTGGTGGTGATTAGCTCATCGGCCATGCCTGCATTAATCCGCGCCAATAGGTTTGCGGTTGCAGGGGCGATGATGACGAGATCTGCCCAACGAGCGAGTTCTATATGACCCATGGCTGCTTCTGCTGCGGGGTCGAGCAAGCTAGATGCCACTGGATGTCCAGACAACGCTTGCAGCGTCAGAGGCGTGATAAATTCCATCGCACTTTGGCTCATCACCACGCGCACATCAAAACCACGCTCTTTCAAGCGACGTACTAAATCAGCACTTTTATAGGCCGCAATACCGCCGCCAATGCCCAGCAGGACGTTTTTATTTGTCAGACTCACAGACATCATCCGAGATAGAAATAATGCCGGCAACAATATCACAAAGTGGTGAATTTTAGTGACTATCCCAGTTCAAAAAATCTCGTCCATACTCAGTAAAGTGAAAATATGTGAGATGACAGGGAGGTCACATGGGGATTAAAGATTGGCCTGAGGGCGAAGGTCCCAGAGATAAACTGTTACAAAAAGGAGCTGCGCATCTCTCGGATGCTGAATTACTGGCAGTATTGCTGCGTAACGGTTTAGCTGGATTAAACGCGGTTGACCTTGCTAGGTCGCTTATTTGCGAGTTTGGCGGCCTCAGAAACCTGCTCTGTGCCCCAAGAAATCAGGTGTGTCGACTTCCGGGCGTAGGACCTGTAAAATACGCCCAGCTTCAAGCTGCGGCCGAATTAGCGCGGCGTGTAGCGCAGGAAAATCTGCAAAGAGGTCAGGTTTTGACAAATCCCGATTTAACTCGGGACTATTTAATGCGACAATTGGCCGATCGCTCCTATGAAGTGTTCGCAGTTTTACTGCTGGATAGCCAGCATAGAGTGATTCAATTTGTCGAATTATTCCGCGGCACAATAGACTCAGCCTCAGTGTATCCACGTGAAGTGGTGAGCTTAGTGCTGGAGAAAAAGGCCGCAGCAGTTATAGTTTGTCATAATCATCCGTCTGGTATTGCCGAGCCCAGTCAGGCTGACCGACGAATAACTGAGCGATTAAAAAATGCGTTAGCAACCATAGACGTATCCTTGTTGGACCATATGGTTGTAGGTGATCGAGAGATAGTTTCTTTTGCAGAACGAGGCTGGATTAATTAATCTAACACTTGATCTTCACTCTGTGATCGTGTATAAAATGCGCCCTCTTTGTGCCTCGGGCGACGGCCATACGAGGCACATTAATGCTCGAGCGTTAAAATTGTTTTTGGAGAAGATTGACATGTCAAGAGTATGCCAAGTTACTGGCAAGAAGCCGATGGTTGGTAACAACCGTTCGCATGCAAAAAACGCGACCCGTCGTCGTTTTTTACCTAACCTACAAAACCACCGTTTTTGGTTAGAAGAAGAAAAGCGTTTCGTACAGTTACGTGTATCTACTAAAGGTATCCGTCTGATCGACAAAAAAGGTATCGAAGTTGTTGTTGCTGAACTTCGTGCCCGTGGCGAGAAGGTATAATAGATCATGGCTAAAGCTAAAGGTAATCGTGAGAAGATCAAATTAGTTTCTACAGCTAAGACTGGTCACTTCTACACAACTGAAAAAAACAAGCGTAACATGCCTGAAAAAATGGAAATCAAAAAATTTGATCCAGTTATTCGTCAGCACGTTATCTACAAAGAAGCCAAAATCAAGTAATCCTTGGTTAGTGTTTCGAGAAAAGCCCCTTATTTAAGGGGCTTTTTTTTGCACTTTTTTTAGTGGCTAGTCATCAAGTTGAGATAATTGCCTCGCAAACTTAAGCCGCTGAATCATCCCTTGTGAAGTTAAAAAAGTGTGAACACTTGCTGAAAATATAAAATAGTGCGGTTCTAAGCACTTTAAATCATTAAACCTGTACTTTAGTGAGAATAAATTCTTTATATGTGAATTAAAATGCAATACCATACGCGAAAGTTAGCGATTCATTCCTGGTGTGTCATAGTGACGCTGCCAGCTCAAAAATGAGGTGTAAATAACGCGTGCGTACCACTGAACTGGTTGATGGATTTCGTCATTCTGCCCCCTATGTTAATGCTCACAGAGGTAAAACTTTTGTGGTCATGCTTGGCGGTGAAGCTTTGGCTCAAAATCAATTCCGCGCCATCTTAAATGATGTCGCCCTGCTGCACAGTTTAGGGATCAAAGTGGTGTTGGTATATGGCGCTAGGCCGCAGATTGATGCTGCATTAGCCGCCAACGGTATTGCGCCTGCCTACCACGACGGTGTGCGTATCACGGATGAAGATTCGCTCAAAGTGATTAAGCAAGTTGCGGGTGCACTGCAATTTGATATCACAGCGCGTTTATCCATGAGTTTAAGTAATACGCCGATGCAAGGTGCGCAAATTAACTTAGTGAGCGGCAACTTTGTGATTGCTCAACCACTGGGTGTGGATAATGGTGTGGACTTTTGCCTGAGTGGCAAAGTGCGTCGTATTGATGTGCAAGGCTTAAAACGTCAGCTAGATAATCACTGCATCGTATTGATGGGGCCGATTGCTGCTTCGGTTACTGGTGAAAGTTTTAATCTCACCGCCGAGGAAATCGCGACTCAAGTGGCGATTAAGCTCAAAGCAGACAAGATGATCGGCTTTAGCTCACAGAACGGTATTCTCGATCGAAATGGCGATGTGATTGCCGAGTTGATGCCAAATGATGCGCAAAACATCATGAACAAGCTGGCCGAGCAAGGTTCTGCTTGTGTTGGTACTATGGCGTTTCTCAAAGCCAGTATCGATGCTTGCCGCAATGGTGTGCCACGTTGTCATTTAGTTAGCTACCTTGAAGATGGTGCTTTACTACAAGAGCTGTTTTCCCGTGAAGGGATTGGTACACAAATCGTCACTGAGAGTGCTGAGCGTTTACGCTGTGCGTCGATCGCCGATATTGGCGGTGTGTTGAACCTTATTCGTCCATTGGAGGAACAAGGCATTCTGGTGCGTCGTAGCCGTGAGCAGCTCGAGATCGAAATCGAACAGTTCATGTTGATTGAACGCGATGGTTTAGTGATTGGTTGCGCTGCGCTCTATCCTTTTGAAGAGGACAATGCGGGTGAGTTTGCTTGTTTGGTGGTGCATCCCGATTATCGCGATGCCGACAGAGGGAGCTTACTGCTGAAGAACATTATCAATCAGGCTAGAAACCGTGGTTATTCACGCTTGTTTGCATTGACAACTCGGAGCATTCACTGGTTCTTAGAGCATGGTTTTGTGATTGAAGATGTTGAAGCACTGCCACAGAAGAAGAAGCAGTTGTATAACTATCAACGCCGCTCAAAAATTCTTGCGCTCGATCTTTAAGCCGTTCTAAATTAATCCAATCAATGCCAGCCTAGTACTCATATTAGCGCTGGCATTTTTATTGACATAATATGTCTTTATTGGCAGATTAAGACTTCACTGCACGGGAGATACTGCCAATGAGTCCTCAATTTTTTGAACTCGCCCCTTTAACCCAAACCTCTATCTTTAGCTTTATCGTCTTATTGCTCGGTTTAGCGGGTATCTTGCTGATGTTATGGCTAAAAAATATGCCTAAGATAGCGAAATCGGCGAGTGTAGGTATATTGCTGGTGATGATGGGCGGATTTTCTTGGGTCTTCTATCAATCGAATAGCGCCGAATTAGTGTTAACCGATACAGAGCTCACAGTGGATGTTCCCTTCTATAAAGTGCAGTTATCCCGCGTGGATTTATTGCCCGCCGAGGCGCGCATAGTCGATTTGCAGCAAGAGGCAGATTTAACGCCGAGCTTTAAAACGAACGGCATAGGCATGCCAGGGTTTCAATTAGGCTGGTTTAAGTTGCAGGGGAAAGGCAGGGCATTTTTGGCGATAACAGATAAATCGCAGTTAGTGTTAGTGCCAACGACTAAAGGCTACAGTTTATTACTAACAGTACCGCAAGGGAGTGAGTTTTTAGCACAGTTACAGAAGTAATCATCATATGTCATCACTTCTGCCACTGTGTTTATCGGCGTGATAATGCTCACGCCGTTTTGCGTTTATAGGCCATATCTAAGGTAAAGACGAGCAGCGCGCTCCAGATAAAGCCGAAGGTCACGCCTTTTTCGGCATCGAAGGGCTCATTGAACAGACTCACCGCGAGGATGAACATAATACTCGGACCAATATATTGGAAAAAGCCGAGCATAGACAATGGAATACGTACCGCTGCCCCTGCAAAACACAGCAAAGGAATGGTAGTCACTATCCCTGCCGCCATTAACATCAGATTCAATTGCCAATCGTTAGTTAGCATGCTCGCCGTGGCTGTGTCTAAGGTTGCGACGAGATAAATCAGCGCTACCGGTAATAACACTGCGGTTTCGACCAATAAGCCGGCCTTAGCATCCACATTGACCTTTTTTCGCAGCAGCGCATAGAAACCAAAGGTACCCGCGAGTGCCAGTGAGACGATGGGAATTGAGCCAAAAGAGATTAACTGGATCAATACGCCAGCGCTGGCGAGTGAAACCGCAAACCATTGCAGTTTACGCAATCTTTCGCCTAGAAATAACATACCGAGTAAGACGTTGAGTAAAGGATTGATGAAGTAACCTAGGCTGGCATCGAGCATGTGATCGTTATTTACCGCCCAGATAAATAGTAGCCAGTTTCCCGCGATCAATATGGAAGTAATGGTGAGAACCATCAACTGTTTAGGCTGTTTAAACAGTAAGCGTAAGCGAGAAAAACCGCCGATAAACTGCATAATGATCAGCATAAACACGAATGACCAAATCACTCGATGGAGCAAAATTTCGGTGGCGGAAACATGGTTGAGTAATTTGAAATATAAAGGCGCAAAACCCCACATACAGTAAGCACTGACGGCAAGTAGGATCCCTTTGCGGTATTCAAGATTTGGCATGAGACATCTTCGAAGAACAACAAGGTGGCGATTGTAGGTGTGTCTGACCGCTGACTCAAGGGATTCGCCGCGTTCTTTTCGTTACAGAATATCTCCACAAAAAATTGAATGGGCGATTAAAGTCAGTAAACATCCTGTTGATCAAGACGTTTACCTTAGTCAGTTTTGAGCCCTAAGGCAGTAATACACATCTAAATTTAACCGCCTAACCCACCATATAAGTCCCTGTTCCAAAAGCGATATGCGTGCCTTGCTCATTATGTAGTTCCATACGGCATACTGATACTCGATTACCCGCACGAATGACGCTGCCCGTGCCCGTAAAGGTGAGGCCGCGTCCCGGCCGCAGATAATCGACGCGCATATCAATCGTCCCTAAAGTTTGGAGGCGTTGTTGTAATTCTTCAATCGTCCAATCTTCACGGCTTGCGACCAGTCCTGCAAAGGCGGTAAGTCCGCCGACCACATCCAGTACTGTAGCTGTGACACCGCCGTGGAGGATCTGTTGATGGATATTGCCAATAAGTTCTGGTTTCATATTGATGACCACTTCGACACCGTCGACATCGTAGTGTTTAATATCGAGCCCGAGCAGATTATGAAAAGGGACATGTTGATCAAAGACTTCTGCCACTCGGCTTAATATCTCGGCTTGGATTGGGCTTGTCATGGTTTCTCATCCTTGTCACTGAGTGACGGTATTAGGCGTAATTGGATTTGTTATCAACACTGAGATAAACAAAGTGCGGCTTAGAGCAATTAATCTACAGTGAAGCTTACGGCTAATGCAACTCCGTCGCTAAAATGACGACACCGTTTCGGCAGTTTTTAAAGTATTTTACCCCGCGTTCGTTATTTTTGGCTTAGCCCACTAGGGTTAAAATAGCTGCAATCGTGGTGAATTGCCTCGTCTAAAACGCTTTAAATTACCGTTGAATCCTGCATTTTGAACTAGTTTGGGTATAGAATAGGCCCCCTCACTTTTGACATAGAAGATCCATGGAAAAGCTCGTACTCGACACGCATGATGATCCGCTCTCGCAACGCCTCGCACAGGTGTTTGGTTACCGTGACTTTAGGGACGGTCAGCGGGAGGTGATAGAACGTGTCTGCGGCGGGCAAGATTGCTTAGTGATTATGCCGACGGGCGGCGGTAAGAGTCTGTGTTATCAGTTACCCGCTTTGATGATGAATGGCATCACTATTGTCGTCTCCCCATTGATTTCTTTGATGAAAGACCAAGTTGATAGCTTATTGCAAACCGGTGTTGCTGCGGCTTATCTGAATTCTTCTTTGCCGCGCGAGCAGAGTGCCGAAGTATTAAGGCAGCTACGCCACGGTGAGTTAAAGTTACTTTATGTGTCACCTGAGCGCTTATTAACCGCTGATTTTATTGAGCGTATGCAGTCTCTCCAGCTGGCGATGTTTGCCATCGATGAGGCGCATTGTATCAGTCAGTGGGGTCATGATTTTCGCCCTGAATATGCGGCGCTCGGCCAGTTAAAGCAACTCTTCCCCTTTGTGCCCATGATGGCGCTGACCGCAACAGCAGATCAGGCGACGCGGCAGAGTATTTGCGAGCGACTCGGGATTGACCCGTTCCGTTTACTCTCTAGTTTCGACAGGCCCAATATTCGCTATACAGTCGCCGAAAAGCTTAATGCAGCTAATCAGTTACGACATTTTTTAACGCAGCAGAATGGCACTAACGGCATTATTTATTGCAGCAGTCGCCGTCGTGTCGATGAAGTGGCTGACCGTTTATGCCTGCAAGGTTTTAATGCCAAGGCCTATCATGCGGGAATGACGCAGGAAGACCGTGGTGCAGTACAGGATAGTTTCCTTAAAGATCAAATTGATATTGTGGTTGCCACTGTGGCTTTTGGTATGGGGATTAATAAGTCGAATGTGCGCTTTGTAGTGCATTACGATATCCCGAAAAGTATCGAAGCCTATTATCAGGAAACGGGCCGAGCAGGACGTGATGGGCTCGATGCAGAAGCTTTTATGTTGTTCGATCCCGCCGATATTGGTCGGGTGCGACATTTGATTGAACAGTCTGAACCTGGACCGCAGCAACAGGTCGAATTCCACAAACTTAATACTATGGCTGCCTTTGCTGAGGCGCAGACCTGTCGCCGCCAAGTGTTGCTGCATTACTTTGATGAGAGTGCATTAGAGCCCTGTGGTAACTGCGACATTTGCCTCGATCCACCTAAGCGTTATAACGGCACCGAAGATGCGCAGAAGGTGCTGTCATGTATTTTCCGTTTAGGCCAGCGTTTTGGTATCAATCATTTAATTGAAGTGTTGCGTGGTTCGAAAGGCGCACCGATAGTCGATCGAGGGCATGACAAACTCACGACTTGGGGGATTGGTAAAGACAAGAGCCATGAATATTGGTTGAGTGTGATCCGCCAACTCATTCATCTGGGACTGGCGAGTCAAGATGTGACCCGCGGCTCATCTATTACCTTAAACCCATCGGCACGGCCTGTGCTCAAAGGGGAAGTGGCGTTAATGCTCGCCGAACCGCGTATTCAGTTAACAACCACAAAACGTAAGGCGAGTCAGTCTAAAGTACCGTTGAATTATGACCGTAAGTTGTTCGCACGGTTGAAGTTATTGCGTAGAACCATTGCCGAGCAGCAGGATGTGCCGCCGTATTTAGTCTTTAACGACGCAACCCTCGCAGAAATGGCAGCCATGATGCCAACGAGCGCGGGGGAAATGCTCGCAGTCAACGGAGTGGGCGAGCGTAAACTGAGCCGTTTCGGTGACGCTTTTCTCGATGAAATCGCGGCTTATTTAGCGGGAGAATAATAGTTTGGATTATTCTCATTGACTTTAACCTTGCCCAATTGATTTATGCTGGCTCGCTTAATTAAAGACTCTAAGGTATCAAACTGTTGCATCGCCGCTATACCAATATTGACCTTACTTGAACCCTGCCAAGGCTGAATGCAAGCAACTAACTGACTAACGACTCTTTTAGCACCAGTTGCCGAGGTATGCGGCAGGATAATGACAATTTCATCCATCGAATATCGGATTAACTTATCTTGCTCCCGTAGTCTGTGTTGTAGCTCATCCTGTAAGAGAGGTAGGTCAACTTGACGGATCTGACTCGCATTAAACAATAATAAAGACAGTGGGTAATTACCTTGTTTGGCACTGTTTAATGCTGATGTGACTTGTTGGAGCAGCGTTTCCGCAGGTTCATTACCTTCAATATGTGGGGCACGATTATTCTGTTTATCAATCAAATACCAAATAGCTCCGCCCAATAATGCCATCGCGATTAAGAACAGTGTGCTATAGGCCCAATCGACATTTAGCTCTTGTAAGATTGAATCTTTTTCTGGTGCAGTGCTATTTGGCTCCTGCTGCAGATCTTGTTGATTTAGACGGGCCTTAAACTGCAATATCCGAGCATTATTCATCGCTTGATTGGTGAGCTCGGCCGCTCGATAACGTTTGAGCAAGAAAGAATAGGCTTGTTTAAAATCCCCTTTTTCTAAGTAGTGATCGCTCATGATCCCGTAGAATCCTTTGAGATCTGAGTATTGCTTTAGGTTTTCAGCTTGCTCAATAGCGTGATTCATGAGGATTAAAGCGGCATCTTCTTGATGCTGAGCAAAACGAATTTGGGCGAGTAGGCGAGTTGAACGCATTGTCGCTAATTGTTGATTTTGTTTTTTAAACGTATTAATCGCGATAGAAAGATACTCTTCGGCATTATCGATGCGGCCTTTATCGAGCGCGATTGAGGCCAAAATGGCATAACTGTAGGCGAGTTCAAGTGGCGAACCTAGCTCAGGTAAAAGCGCTTTAGCTTGTTGTTCGAGTTTATCACTGTAATCAAACTCTTGATTATCAAGCGCTATCCGAGCTGCATTGCGTAAAATAAAGTGTAAAACTTTCCCTTTTGCATCGGCACTTTGTATACCTAAGTTGGTGTAATACATGGCTTGGGGGAAATCATGGGTGGCATAAAGTAAATTTCCCATCGCGGCATACACATAGGCCTGTGGTGGCCAAATCCAATTTTGGGTTTGAGCATGAATATCCGGATAAATATCAATCGCGAGGCGTAAATCTTCGATAGCAGAGGAGAAGTTATCAGTGTCAGTATCGAGTTGGCCACGTAAGCGTAAAGCATCGACTAAGGCTTGTGGTTGCTGGTAACGTCGCGCTAGGTTAATGGCTGAATCAAGCAAAGGTAGGGCATTTTGAATATTGTTATAGCTAAGGTTGGCGTCGGCTTGGCAGATCAAAAAGTAAGGTCGTACTTGATCTAGCTTAAGTTGTTTAGCGTTTGCTTCGCCTAATTGAGCGACGTTGATAGCGGCTTCATTTTCCCCTATTTGTAGTAGGTTTTGGCATTTCAATACACTTAATCTGAGTCGATTGATATCTGAGCTTGCACTGGTCGCAAATTGTTTTTCTAACGCTGTTATTTGAGTGAGTGCTTTACTGGGATATTGGTAGACGAGTTCAGTGAGTTCATCTAATTGGTCTATAGCACTGGCCCCAAAGGGAAACAGCCATAACAACAGGCTCAGTACCAAGACGCGAAAATCCATTTTGTGCTCCATATAAAATGCGTAAGTTCTAATATCCCTAATCACTAAGGCGGGATTATAACTTTTCTTAATCGTTTTTTGCATAAAAAACTATTTTTTTCTAAGGGGAATAAGTTAACACATCCCAGTGATTTCTGAATCCAAACAGCTGGTTAATTCTGTGGAATCGATCACTAATTTGGGGATGAAACTCACCGTTATTAGCCTTAAGACAGGTTGAATGAGTGGAACATGAAAAAATTAGGGTTGACACTATCGGCTAGGCAAGTTAAATATTAACCGTCCTCAATAATTTAAACAGAATAAATATACAGATTAAATGAATATTATTAGCCGCAAACTCGACCTCCTCCTTCTCTCTCTCGCGGTTTATACGCGGAGGTCTTAGTGTTGCACGCTCGATAAAGAGGCAAAGCATTCACAAACCCCGCACCGATGTTGCGGGGTTTTTTGTATCTGAATACGGCAAAAATTAACTAACGAACGGTGACGTTCCATGGAGAAGCGAGATGTCTAACAGAGTCATAATATTTGATACTACCTTGCGTGATGGTGAGCAGGCATTAGCCGCAAGTTTGTCGGTCAAAGAAAAACTACAGATCGCTATGGCGCTGGAACGTCTGGGTGTGGATGTGATGGAAGTGGGTTTTCCGGTTTCTTCGCCCGGTGATTTTGAGTCAGTGCAGACCATAGCGCGTACCATCAAAAATAGCCGCGTTTGTGCCTTATCCCGCGCATTGGAAAAGGACATAGATGCTGCGGCGCAGGCCTTGTCTGTTGCAGATCAATTCCGTATCCATACCTTTATCTCGACCTCGACGATTCACGTTGAGAGCAAGTTGAAGCGTTCTTTCGATCAAGTGTTAGAGATGGCCGTAGGCGCGGTGAAGTATGCCCGCCGTTTTACCGACGATGTGGAATTTTCCTGTGAGGATGCGGGGCGTACGCCCATCGATAATCTATGCCGTATGGTAGAAGCGGCCATTCGTGCGGGCGCGCGCACCATTAATATTCCCGATACGGTCGGTTACACAGTGCCCAGCGAGTTTGGCAATATCATTCAAACTTTGTTTAATCGGGTGCCGAATATCGACCAAGCGGTGATCTCAGTGCATTGCCACGATGACTTAGGTTTGTCTGTGGCTAACTCGATAACTGCAGTGCAACACGGTGCGCGTCAAATTGAATGTACGATCAATGGCATAGGTGAGCGTGCGGGTAACTGTTCACTGGAAGAGATCGCGATGATTTTAGCGACGCGTAAGGGGATGTTGGGATTAGAAACGGGCATTAATGCCAAAGAAATTCACCGTACTTCTAATTTAGTCAGCCAGTTATGCAATATGCCAGTGCAGGCGAACAAGGCTATTGTCGGTGCCAATGCCTTTACCCATTCGTCGGGCATCCATCAGGATGGCATGTTAAAAGCACAAAATACCTATGAAATCATGACGCCAGAAAGCATAGGTTTGAATCGCAACAACTTGAATATGACCTCGCGCTCGGGTCGCCATGTGATCAAGCACCGCATGGAAGAAATGGGCTATAGCGAGCACGATTACAATATGGATACTCTGTATGAAGAGTTTCTAAAATTGGCAGATAAAAAAGGCCAAGTATTTGATTATGATTTAGAAGCCTTAGCCTTTATGGAGGCGCAGGCCGAAGAAGACAATCACTATCAATTGCAGCAATTAGTGGTGCAGTCTGACTCAACTGAAGGCGTTGCTACGGCGACTGTGCGTATCGAAGTGGGCGGCGAAATTAAAACCGAAGCCGCAACGGGTAATGGTCCTGTTGATGCTGCCTATAACGCGATTGCTCGCGCAACCGATCGTCGAATTGATATCATCAGCTACAAGCTAGGCGCTAAAGGCGTAGGTCAAAATGCCTTAGGCCAAGTGGATATTACCGCGGTTTACCACGAGCAAAACTTTCACGGCGTAGGTTTGGCAACCGATGTGGTTGAAGCCTCGGCACGCGCTTTAGTGCATGTGATGAACTTAACGTGCCGCGCAGACAAGGTTGCCGATTACAAACAAAGCATGCAAAAAAATCGAGAGCTAGGCGGCGTCTAGTCGCTAAAAGCATCCAAAGAATAGCAAGGTCGAGCATAAAGCATTCACATTTAAAGGAGTTGGCTGGCGTATGAGTTATCAAATAGCAGTATTAGCAGGGGATGGGATCGGTCCTGAAGTGATGGCTGAGGCGCGTAAAGTGCTGCGTGAGGTTGAAGCACGTTTCGATTTGAATATCGAATACACTGAATTCGATGTTGGCGGTATTGCCATTGATAACCACGGTTGTCCCTTACCCGATGCCACGCTAAAGGGCTGTGAAGCGGCCGATGCGATTCTATTTGGTTCAGTCGGTGGCCCTAAGTGGGAAAAGTTACCGCCAAATGAACAACCTGAGCGCGGTGCGCTATTGCCTCTGCGTGGTCACTTCGAACTGTTTTGTAATCTGCGCCCCGCTA
Organism: Shewanella sp. M16; assembly: GCF_018224605.1. Lineage (NCBI taxonomy): Bacteria > Pseudomonadati > Pseudomonadota > Gammaproteobacteria > Alteromonadales > Shewanellaceae > Shewanella > Shewanella sp. M16. The sequence goes on from NZ_JAGTUL010000030.1 coordinate 24,243, forward strand.
AATTGCACGACGGCCTAGAGCATATGTCACCGCTGCGCAGCGATATTTCCGCCCGTGGCTTTGATGTTTTATGTGTACGCGAGTTAACCGGCGGTATTTATTTTGGTAAGCCAAAGGGTCGCCAAGGTGAAGGCGAGAATGAAGAAGCCTTCGATACTATGCGTTATAGCCGCCGTGAAATTAGCCGTATCGCCCGTATCGCCTTTGAAGCCGCCCGTGGTCGCCGTAAAAAAGTGACCTCAGTGGATAAAGCCAACGTGCTCGCCTGTTCAGTGTTATGGCGCCAAGTGGTCGAAGAAGTGGCGGTGGACTTCCCCGATGTCGAGCTTGAACACATTTATATCGATAATGCGACCATGCAGTTGCTACGTCGTCCCGATGAGTTCGATGTGATGCTATGTTCTAACCTGTTCGGCGACATTTTATCCGACGAAATCGCCATGTTAACGGGCTCTATGGGCTTGTTGTCATCGGCGAGCATGAACAGCACTGGCTTTGGTTTATTTGAACCAGCGGGTGGCAGTGCGCCAGATATCGCGGGCAAAGGCATTGCAAACCCTATCGCCCAAATTCTGTCGGCGGCATTAATGTTGCGTCACAGCTTAAAGCAAGAAGAAGCCGCCTGTGCGATTGAGCGTGCCGTAAGCAAAGCATTAAATTCTGGCTACTTAACTGGTGAGCTATTGAGCAGCGACAAGCGTAGCCAAGCTAAATCAACCGCCGAGATGGGTGACTTTATCGCCAATGCTATAAAGGAAGGTGTGTAATGACGACTGTGCCAAAAAACGCGGTGGCAAAAACGCTGTATCAAAAAGTATGGGATGCCCACGTTGTAGCGACTCCTGAAGGTGAAGCGCCGATCATTTATGTCGACAGACATTTAGTCCATGAAGTGACTTCCCCCCAAGCATTCAGTGGCTTAAAAGTGGCGAGCCGCAAACTGCGTGCACCGGAAAAAACCTTTGCCACTATGGATCACAACACTTCGACCCGTAGCGCCAGCTTGGATGCGCTAAGCCCAATGGCGCGCGCACAGGTTGAAACCCTAGCGCAAAACTGTAAAGACTTTGGCGTGCGTTTATACGACATTCATCATCCTAATCAAGGGATTGTGCATGTAATGGGTCCTGAGTTGGGTATTACCTTACCCTGCACTGTGATTGTCTGTGGTGATTCCCATACCGCGACCCATGGCGCCTTTGGGGCATTGGCGTTTGGCATTGGTACGTCCGAGGTAGAGCACGTTTTAGCGACGCAAACTTTGCGTCAGTTAAAAGCTAAGACCATGAAGATTGAAGTGCGTGGCCATGTCACCGATGGCGTGACCGCTAAAGATATCGTCCTCGCTATTATTGGCAAAATCGGCATGGATGGCGGCACGGGTTACGTGGTGGAGTTCTGCGGAGAGGCGATTGAAGCCCTGTCGATGGAAGGCCGCATGACAGTGTGCAACATGGCGATTGAGATGGGCGCTAAGGCGGGCATGGTCGCGCCGGATCAAACCACTTTCGACTATTTAGCAGGCCGCGAGTTTGCACCCAAGGGCGAAGATTGGGCAGAGGCTGTCGCTTATTGGCAAGCCATAAAAACCGATGATGGCGCCGTGTTTGATGCGACTGTGGTACTCGATGCCGCCGATATCGCACCACAATTGACTTGGGGCACTAACCCAGGCCAAGTCGTAGCAATCGATGGCAAAGTGCCTGATCCTCTTGATGAAGCAAACCCAAGTACCCGAGCTAGTATGGAAAAGGCCCTAGAATACATTGGCCTGAGTGCGGGTACGCCAATGACAGATATCAACATCAACAAAGTATTTATCGGTTCATGTACTAACTCACGGATTGAAGATTTACGCAGCGCCGCAGTACATGCCAAAGGCCGTAAAGTCGCGAGTGGCGTCACCGCGATTGTAGTACCTGGTTCTGGTCAAGTGAAAGCCCAAGCCGAAGCCGAAGGCTTAGATAAAATCTTTATTGAAGCGGGATTTGAGTGGCGTTTACCGGGTTGTTCTATGTGTTTGGCGATGAACGATGACAGATTAGAGGCGGGCGATCGCTGTGCTTCGACCAGTAATCGTAATTTCGAAGGTCGTCAAGGCCGCGGCAGTCGTACCCATTTAGTGAGCCCTGCAATGGCCGCCGCCGCTGCGGTGGCTGGGCATTTTGTCGATATTCGTAAACCTTACTAATTACCGTAAACCCAAGAGGAGAAGTTAATGCAACCTTTTACGACCCATACCGGGCTTGCGGTCATGATCGACAGCACCAATATCGATACGGATCAGATCATTCCGAAACAGTTTTTGTCTAAGGTGACGCGCGATGGTTTTGGGGTGCACTTATTTCATGACTGGCGTTATTTAGATGATGCGGGCGATGTGCCTAATCCTGAGTTTTCATTGAACCAGCCTCGTTATAAAGGCGCTTCAATTCTTTTGTCGCAGGAAAACTTTGGTTGTGGTTCAAGCCGCGAGCATGCGCCTTGGGCGCTGGCGGACTTTGGTTTGCGCGCCATTATAGCGCCGAGTTTTGCCGATATTTTTTACGGCAACTCAATCAATAATGGCCTATTGCCTGTGGCGTTAACCCATGCGCAGGTGCGTCAGTTGATGGACGAAGTGGCGGCAGAAGAAGGCGCGCAAATCACGGTTGATCTCACAAGCTGTAAAGTGATTGCACCGTCAGGTGCTGAGTTTAGTTTTACGCTGGCAGAGTCGGCGAGACATAAGTTACTCAATGGGTTAGATGCTATTGGGCTGACCTTGTCCCATGCTGTGCAAATCAGTCAGTACGAAACTCAAATCCAAGGTTGGCGCCGCTAAACTTTCAGCGCACATTTGTACTCGTGTTGAGTCTATATTTAAGCGCCTAGGTTAATACCTAGGCGTTTTTGTTTTGAATCTCAATACACTCTTAATTTAATCAGTTGTATTTTAAAGCATAAATTTTTATTGTCGTTTTGATACTAGAAAATTTTATTCTCCACAGTGATTTATGCTGAATTTGTCGAGTTTAAATGATTTACAGGTGTTCCAAAGTTTTAATTTTTTATCTTGTTGTTTAATATTGGTATTTGTTGAGTTCTTAATTTAAATCTCACGACTGTCGTGAATGATTTTTGAGTGTTTAAAGGTGGTTTTTTGTTTTAATGGTGATGTATGTCACTAAATCTGTTTTAAAGACTCATTTTTTTAGAGTTTCTGTCTGTTTTATCTCCTTTGGTTGCAAACATCTTCTGCATAAGTAAACTGCTGCGCATTCAATATGGAGTGTTTGCTCTATTTTGCCTGAACGCCGCAGTACTCATCTAAGTAGTACAGATAACAATAATATGATTAGAGAATAACAATGCAAAAACGTCTTCTGACTTTGGCTGTCACTGCAGCCTTGTTAAGTTCAACGACTCAACTCCATGCCGCGGGTTTTCAACTTGCGGAATACTCTGCTACAGGTTTAGGTCGCGCCTTTGCGGGTGAAGCAGCTATGGCGGATAACGCTTCGGCTCAAGGTCGAAATCCTGCAATGCTGACTTATTTAGAAGGACGTCAGTTGTCCGCGGGTGGCATTTACGTTATGCCAAACGTCGATGTGACTGGTGATGTCAGCCTTAGCTCGCCGTTAATTGGCCCAAATCCTAAAGTGATAGCTGGTGATGCACTGGACGTGGCCGATGACGCACTCGTGCCAAACTTTTACTACTCAAATCAGTTAAATGATCAATGGACTTGGGGTCTAGCGGTAAATTCTAACTATGGTCTAGCCACTGAATTACCTGCGACTCACGCTGCGGCTATTTTTGGTAACAAGACTTCGGTTACAACCGTTGAGTTTAATCCAAATATTGCGTACCGCATCAATGATGCAGTTAGCGTAGGTGCTGGTGTACGTATCGTTTATGGTGAAGGCGAAATTGGTGCCTCATTACCAGGTTGGGTTGATGGTATCAAACCTGCTCTGCCGGCTCCTGTGCAGGCTATGTTACCTCCAGGTGGCACTGAGCTGAAAAGCATGAAGGGTGATGATGTGGGTTACGGCTGGCAGTTAGGTGCAAGCTGGCAAATTAATCCTGCTCACCGTTTAGGCTTTGCGTATCACAGCGGCGTGCAGCTGGATTTAGATGGCCATGCCTCAGGTGTGCTGTACACTGGCGGCCAAGATGTGTCTATTGAAGGTTATTTACCGCTTGAATTGCCCGCTTTTGCAGAGATAGCTTCCCATCACCAATTGACCGATAACTGGGCCATGCATGCGAGTGTGAACTGGACCGATTGGAGTGTATTCGATCAACTAGTGGCTTATTTCCCTGGTGAAGTTAAGCCTAAGGGCGGCTTAGAGTCTGATTTAGTTAAAGAAGAGCACTTCGAAGATAACTGGCGCTTCGCGCTAGGGACGACTTATCAAGTGAATAACGACTGGTTAGTGCGTGCCGGTGTTGCTTTAGATAAAACGGCGGCAAATGACGAGTGGCGCACAACCACAATTCCAGACTCTGACCGTCTGTGGTTCTCTGTGGGCGCAGGTTATCAGGCAACTAAGAACCTGAACGTTGATTTTGCTGTGACTTATATTAAAGCGACTGGCGATGCGCCAATCAACGAACAGCAAAACCTATTGAACCTCGCGACTGTTAACTTTAACGGCGAAGCAAGCGGCGATGTATGGCTTGCGGGTATCCAAATGAGCTACAAGATGTAAGTTCAGTATGTTAAAAAAAGCCCTGAATTTTCAGGGCTTTTTTATGGCTATAGCATGGTGGCGTTATCTTGTTTTACGGCTTGCTTGCTGGTCACGGCGGTAAATTCCGAATATATTCACTGCATAAGTCGGTGGATCATGTTAATTCTCCCTAGCATAAAAAGGCGGCGGAGAGTTCAGATAGGATAGTAGTGTGCAGAAAAAATACGTGGTGGCCTTAGATCAAGGCACGACCAGCTCAAGGGCGATAGTGTTCGATCACGACGCAAACATTGTCAGCGTGTCCCAGCGGGAATTTACCCAGTTGTACCCTAATCCGGGTTGGGTCGAGCATGATCCCATGGAGATTTGGGCAAGCCAAAGTTCAGTGTTAATTGAAGTATTGGCGCGTGCGGGTATTCACAGCGATGAAGTGGCCGCCATTGGCATTACCAATCAGCGGGAAACCACTGTTATATGGGAGAAGGCCACAGGTAAACCTATTTATAACGCGATTGTGTGGCAGTGCCGTCGCAGCGCTGAGATTTGTGAGCAACTCAAAGCTCAAGGGTTAGAAGAATATGTGCGTGAGAATACCGGTTTATTACTCGACCCTTATTTTTCAGGCACTAAGATCAAATGGATTCTAGATAATGTGCCCAATGCCCGTGAGCAAGCTGAGCGTGGTGAGTTGTTGTTCGGCACTATCGATACTTGGCTCGTGTGGAAGTTAACCGAGGGCAAGGTGCATGTCACCGATCCCACCAATGCTGCCCGCACTCTACTATTCAATATCCATAGCCTGACTTGGGATAATAAGTTACTCGAAGCCTTAGATATTCCGGCGTCTATGTTGCCAGAAGTTAAACCTTCCTGCAGCGTGTATGGTACAACACGGATTGCTGGCGAAGGCAGTGAAATCCAAGTTGCAGGAATGGCGGGCGATCAACAGGCTGCGCTTTTTGGTCAGTTATGTGTCGAGCCCGGCATGGCGAAGAATACCTACGGTACTGGTTGTTTTTTATTGATGAATACAGGGACCAAAGCGGTGCGCTCAAACCATGGCTTATTGACTACAGTTGCCGTGGGGCCTAAGGGTGAAGTGAACTATGCCCTTGAAGGTTCAGTCTTTATGGGCGGCGCGACCATTCAATGGCTGCGAGATGAACTGGGGCTTATTCGTGATGCCAGTGATACTGAGTACTTTGCCTCTAAGGTCGCCGATACTAATGGCGTGTATCTGGTGCCCGCTTTTGTGGGACTCGGTGCGCCCTATTGGGATCCCAATGCCCGTGGTGCGCTATTTGGTCTGACACGCGGGGCGAATCGTAATCATATTATTCGGGCGGCGTTAGAATCCATCGCTTACCAGAGTAAAGATTTACTCGATGCCATGATCAAAGACAGTGGCGTCAGCCTTAAGCGTTTAAAGGTGGATGGCGGCGCGGTCGCTAATGATTTTTTGATGCAATTTCAAGCCGACATTACCGATGTCGAAGTGTTAAGGCCAAGCGTTTGTGAGACAACCGCTTTGGGTGCGGCATTTTTAGCTGGGTTGGCAGTGGGCTTTTGGGAGAGTGTGATAGAGCTTGAGCACAAAGCCTGTATCGATAAGCATTTTATCCCTAATATCGATGCCCAGACTCGAGTACAGCTATACGCAGGTTGGCAGGACGCGGTGGCCAGAACTCGAAATTAAACAATACGGCTTGAGGCGGCATTGGTTTGAGATAAAACTTAATTTGAGGTATCGCATGATTCGAAATCTGGCCTGATTTCAGACATGCTCGATAGTGCTGCTAAAAAGAGGCTAATAAAAAGGCGCTAATCCAATGGGATTGCGCCTTTTCCGTTTTATATCAGTCCGGATTTATACCTCTACATCAATGATATGTTGGCTCGGTGGCTTCTTGATTTCTGCGGAATCATCGGTCACTTCAAGTACGACACCTTCTTTTAGTTTTAGCGTTTCGGTTTCATCCGATGCACGGCGTTTCTTATTTTTATTATTATCTGATTCTTTGCGTCTTTCCCTGACTTTAGTATTGCGGCTTTCTAACGCTGGAGGTAACTGCGACTGCGGTGTTTCATGGCTATCGGGGGCATTTGCGCTTGCACTGCTGACTTGGTCAACAACCCGTTTAGGGTGAAACACGGCTTTTACTGGCTGTGCCAGCATGGCATAAATGCTATCCAATCCACTCATAACGCCTCCTTGTTATTACACCTCTTAATATGATATCGGCTGAAGTAGGTCAATATTTAGACTATACGCCGTTTACCTTGTTAAGGCGAATAAGGCGATCCATTAGGTAGCTAGTGCGGGTATAAGGTGAATGTATAGGGAGAAAGTGGTTCTTTTGGTGGATTTTACGTGGGATTTTTGATCTTTCTCGCAATCGCGACATTAATATTCAGCCATTAGTAAAAAGATGAACGTCTTTATTTGGAATAAAAATTTAGATTTTTATGCTGATTTCAACTCTTTTTTGACTGTCGAATAAGGATGGACGTAAGTTTGTTTTGTTGCGTTTATGAGTTTGACGTTATTTCTCGACCCGTAAAATCCCACAAATACAGAAATAATTCCCCATTTTTTCATCGCAAGCACCTGAAAGCAAAAGGTTGCTGAATATATCGGCGCTATTTATTCCTGTTGTTTCCTCTGTTTAGTCAATCTCTAATGGTTTTTCTTGTCAAAAGTTTGTCGCGAGGTTAAGTGCTCAACATGCGGCTAACCCGCTTGCCGACTGGATTTATAAAAGGATCCCATCCCTTGACAATGCTTGTCGACTGTCCCTAAACTTAGCAGTTGTGGGAAATAGTGGATATTTGTGGATCAAAAATCAAAGGATAGGATGAATTAGCGTGTTTCGTGGAGCCAGTGCTATCAACTTAGATACAAAGGGACGGATCGCTATTCCAGTGCGATACCGCGAACCTTTGCAGCTTGAGCACCAAGGCCGCATCGTGATTACCGTCGATATCCAATCCGCCTGTTTACTCTTGTATCCCATTCACGAATGGGAATTGATCGAAGCTAAGTTGTTGAAGCTTTCAGATACCGATAAAACCCAGAGATCCTTAAAACGCCTGTTACTCGGCTACGCCCACGAAGTGGAGCTCGACAGTAATGGGCGCATATTACTGCCGCCACCGTTAAGGCAATATGCCAATTTAGATAAGCGCATCATGCTGGTGGGGCAATTGAATAAATTTGAGCTGTGGGATGAGCAATCTTGGCTGCAGCAAATTGATGAATGTCAGGAAACGATTCGAAGTGAGGATCTCGTTAATAATGAGCGCCTCGCGGATTTTTCACTTTAACGAGTCGTGATAACTAAATAAGAAGAGAGTAATGAGTCAAGAATTTGCCCATTTATCCGTACTGCTAGCAGAAACGGTTGGCGGTTTAAACATCAAAGACGATGGCATCTATATCGATGGCACGTTTGGCCGCGGTGGTCATTCAAGACAAGTATTACAACAACTCGGTGAACATGGTCGATTGATCGCCATCGATCGTGATCCTCAAGCGATTGAAGCGGCCAAACAATTTGCTGACGATCCACGCTTTCAAATCGTGCATGGTGGCTTTGGTCAGTTAGCCGATTATGTCGAAGAGCTTGGGCTTGTGGGCAAAATTGATGGCGTATTACTCGATTTAGGTGTGTCTTCACCCCAGCTCGACGATGCTGAACGCGGTTTTAGTTTTTTGCGCGATGGTCCACTCGATATGCGTATGGATAACAGCCAAGGCCAAACGGCTGCGCAATGGTTGGCTCGTGCCGAAATTGAAGATATGGCTTGGGTATTTAAAACCTACGGTGAAGAGAAAAATGCTCGCCATATTGCCCGTTGTATTGCTGCCGACCGTGAGAAAACGCCGTTTTTACGTACCAAAGATTTAGCCGATTTAATTGCGCGTATCACTAAAAATAAAGAACGCAATAAGCACCCTGCGACTCGGGTGTTTCAAGCGATCCGCATTTATATCAATAGTGAATTAGATCAAATTGATCAGGCACTTGAAGGAGCCGTCAATGTGCTCGCTCCCCAAGGACGCTTGTCGGTCATCAGTTTCCATTCTTTAGAAGATCGTATCGTGAAGCGTTTTATTCGTCGTCATAGCCAAGGCGAAAGCGTACCGCACGGTTTTCCGGTGACTGAAGATCAAATTAACAAGTCGCGTAAGTTACGTGCCGTGGGCAAGGCGATTATGCCATCCGACGAAGAAATCGAACGCAATGCCAGAGCTCGCAGCTCAGTGTTACGCATTGCCGAGCGTTTAGATTACTAAGGGGCGCACTGTGAGTAAGCCCTCGATTAATCTGCCACGGATCGTTTTACATGATTTATGGCTGCACAAATGGATCTTGTTATTAGCCTTGCTTGTGCTGAGTAATGCGGTTGCCGTGGTTTATGGCAGCCATGTTAGCCGTCAACTGACAACCCAGTGGGACCAGTTACTGCAGGAGCGAGATAGATTAGATATTGAGTGGCGCAATTTATTATTAGAAGAGCAATCGCAGACTGAGCACAGTCGTATTACGCGTATTGCCTCTAAGGAACTCAACATGAGTCGTCCGTTACCCAGCGAAGAAGTTGTGGTAAAGGTGCCGTGAGTATAGGGAAGATATGACTAGGCAAGCGAAAATCAAACGGGTAAGCAAACCGCAAAAACCTCAATTGATCCACTGGCGTTTATACGTAGTGGTCGGGTTTGTGTGTGCGTTGTTTTGCAGCCTAGTGGGACGCGCAGCTTATATTCAAATTATCGAGCCCGACAAATTACGTCACGAAAGTGACATGCGAACATTGCGGACCACTAGTCGTGAAGTGCAGCGTGGCTTGATCACCGACCGTAATGGCGACATGCTGGCCGTTAGTGTGCCAGTGCGTGCCGTCTGGGCTGATCCAAAACAAGTCAATGATAGTAATGGTTTTGCCGATATGCGCCGCTGGCAAGCCTTAGCCGATGTGTTGCATGAGCCCCTCGAAGATTTGTTAGAGCGAGTGCGCAGTAACCCCACCAAACGCTTCACCTACTTGAAACGCCAAATTACCCCTGCGGTTGCGGACTATATTACTCAGCTTAAATTACCCGGTGTATTTCTAAAGTCCGAATCTCGCCGCTATTATCCTGGTGGTGAAATCACAGCTCAATTAATCGGCATCACTAACATAGATGATGTTGGGATTGAAGGTGTTGAAAATGCTTATAATAGTTGGTTAACAGGTACGCCTTCCAAACAAAAAGTGCGTAAGTCACGCGATGGTCATGTCGTCGAGCGTCTCGATATAGTGCAGGAAGGCGAGAGTCCAAATGATCTCGTGCTGAGTATCGATCATAGGATCCAACAATTAGCCTATCGCGAATTAAAACGCACCACTGAGATGAACCAAGCGACTTCGGGTTCGATTGTCGTCCTCGACATTCACACGGGTGAAGTCTTGGCTATGGTGAATACGCCTTCGTATAACCCCAATGCGCGCGACAATCTGCAAACCTTCAGAATGCGTAACCGTGCTATGACAGATACCTTTGAGCCGGGTTCGACCATTAAGCCATTTGTGGTAGCCGCAGCGCTTGAAGCTGGCACAGTTAAATCGACCGATATTATTGCCACTTCACCGGGTTGGATGCGTTTAGGTGGTCGCCAAGTACGTGACCCCGCAAACTACGGCGATATGAGTTTGGCGCGTATTTTGGCTAAATCTAGTAACGTCGGCATCAGTAAATTGGCTTTGTCTATTCCGGTGCAGCAACTGCTCGGTACTTATCAATCCATGGGACTTGGCAGTTTTTCGGGAATTAACCTCACGGGTGAAAGCGCTGGCTTGATTCAAGATCGCCACCGTTGGTCAGACTTTGAACGTGCCACCTTGTCGTTTGGTTACGGCTTAACGGCAACAACACTTCAACTTGCGCGTATGTACGCCACCTTAGGCAATGGCGGTACTTTGTTCCCAGTCTCGATAATGAAACTGAAAAAGCCACCTGTCGGTGAGCGAGTCATTTCTGAAAATGTGGCCCACGATGTGATGCAAATGCTGGTCGGTGTAACGGAAAAAGGTGGCACTGGCACCTTAGCACACATCGACGGTTATCCAGTTGCAGGTAAGTCTGGCACAAGTCGTAAGGCAGTTGCTGGTGGTTATGGTGATGATTATGTTGCTTTATTTGCGGGTGTTGCTCCTGCGAATAATCCTAGATTAGCGATAGTGGTGGTAGTGAATGAGCCTAAGGGGGATCTCTATTATGGTGGTTCAGTGGCGGGGCCTGCATTTGCCAAAGTCATGTCTGGCGCACTGCAAATGTTAAACGTTGAACCCATTACCGATAAAGAACAAGTGCAATTGGCGGGAATCGCCGCTGGGAGAGCAGAATGATGTTATTACGGGATTTGCTAGCGCCTTGGCTACATTATGCTGGCGCGCAGTCCTTCAATGATCTGACCTTAGATAGCCGTGCAATACGTCGCGGCGATGTGTTTTTGGCGCTGCCAGGACATAAGGTCGATGGCAGACAGTTTATTGAAAAAGCCTTAGATTTAGGTGCCGCAGGCGTATTAGTTCACACGGATGATGCTGACCAACATGGCAAAGTGTTGCTGGGTGATGATGCCGAGCACGGTGTGCAGATTTATTTCTTTCAGTTAAGTCGTCAGGTATCGGCAATTGCCGCCCAGCGTTATCCCTTAGCGCACAAGTCTGCCGTTATGCCATCCCTTGGTGTTATCGGTATTACTGGAACTAACGGTAAAACCTCTACGAGTCAACTCATTGCACAACTGGTGACTTCATTGGGGCGCAAAGCCGCCGTCATGGGCACCCTTGGCAATGGTCTCTGGGGCGAGCTTGTTGATAGTGGTAACACCACAGCCGATGCGATTACCTTAATGCGTCAGTTGAATGAGTTTGAAGCCCAAGGCGCGAGTGTCTGCGCCATGGAAGTGTCAAGTCACGGCTTAGTGCAAGGCCGCGTCGACGCAGTACCATTTGATGTTGCCGTGTTCACTAATCTGACACGCGATCACCTCGATTACCACGGCGATATGGAAAGCTATGCCGCCGCTAAACAAAGCCTATTTCGTTTCAGCACTTTAGGTCACGGTTTATTGAATCTCGACGATGCAGTTGGCGCGTCTTGGTTGACTGAGCTTAAGCCTGCGCCTGCGCAGATTTGGGGTTTTAGTATTGAAGGTCATCAAGGTGCGGCTTTTTATACCAAAAATGCCAAGTTTGACGATCAAGGTGTCAGGGCAACCTTAGTGTGGCCCGAGGGTGAGACTCAAATCCACTCGCCACTTCTTGGTGCCTTTAATCTTTCTAATTTACTCGCGGCGCTATCGGCCTTGTACCTGCAAGGTCTTGATATGAAAGCGTTAGCCGAGCAAGTGCAATACCTAACGCCCGTCGCAGGTCGTATGGAGCGTTTCACAACTGCGGATAACATCACCTTAGTGGTCGATTATGCCCATACGCCAGATGCGATCGAACAAGCGTTAAACGCGCTACGTCGCCATTGTGCCGGTGATTTATGGTGCGTATTTGGCTGTGGTGGCGACCGTGATAAGGGCAAGCGTCCTTTGATGGGCCAAGCTGCAGAGCAATATGCTGACCGCATTATGGTGACCAGCGACAATGCGCGCAGTGAAGACCCCGCGCAAATTATTACCGATATTATCCAAGGGCTAACCCACCCTCAGCAGGCATTGACTCAGGTTGACCGTATCGCAGCAATTAAAGAGGTTGTGGCATTGGCTAAACCTGGCGATGTGATCTTGCTTGCGGGCAAAGGCCACGAAACTTACCAAGAGGCGGCAGGTGTGCGTCATGACTATGATGAACGCGCCCTGGCACGCCTGTTAGCGGAGCAATCAAGATGATCCCTCTTTCACTCGAGACTCTAAGTCAACACTATGATGGATGTGTATTGGCACACCGGTCATTGGAGCAATCAAGATGATCCCACTTTCTCTCGAGACTCTAAGTCAACACTTAGGCGTGTATCGAGTCGGTGACGACGTCACCATCCAAGATTTAAGCAGTGATAGCCGTAAAATCGGCGCTGCAACCCTGTTTGTTGCCTTAAAGGGTGAGCGCTTTGACGGCCATGATTTTGCAGCAACAGCTATTGCGAACGGCGCAGCGGCGTTAATGGTTGAGCGTGAGTTAGCTTTTGATATCCCGCAGCTCATAGTGGCTGATTGTCAAAAAGCCATGGGTGCGATTGGTGCTTATGTTCGTGACCAGATCAATCCGATTTGTGTTGCTTTGACTGGCTCAAACGGCAAAACCAGCGTGAAGGAAATGATCGCGACCATTCTGTCGGCAAAGCATCAAATCCTCTATACCGCTGGCAATTTTAATAATGAGATTGGTGTGCCGCTCACTTTGCTGCGTTTAACGCCAGAGGATGAGTTTGGGATATTCGAGCTCGGCGCTAACCATAAAGGTGAAATCGATTACACCTCGGGACTTGTGCGTCCAAACGTCGCGCTGGTGAATAACGTCGGCAGCGCCCATTTAGAAGGATTTGGATCACAAGCAGGTGTCGCACAGGCGAAGTCAGAGATTTTTAATCATCTGCAGGCCGATGGCACTGCCATCATTAACGCCGATGATGCCTTCGCTGATTTTATGAGCGTTAAGGCAAGACCTTATAAGCAACTGAGCTTCTCCCAGCAAGATGGCGCCGCTAAACGTCATATCGACGTGATAGCGACAGGCCATAAGACTAATGCGGATGGTTGCTATCGTTTTATGCTCAATTATTTAGGTGAATCTTGCCAAGTGGTATTGCCGTTGGCGGGTCGTCATCAGGTGAGTAATGCTCTCGCCGCTGCAAGTGTTTGTATTGCTTTGGGATTGAGTTTGACTGAAATATCTGAAGGCTTGAGCCAATTAACGCCAGTGAAAGGACGTATGCAGCCGAGTCAATTGGGACGCGTGCGTCTAATCGACGATAGCTATAACGCAAATCCTGTCTCCGTTGGCGCGGCGATCGCTTGGTTAAAGGAAATTTCTGAAAATCGCTGTCTGGTACTGGGAGATTTAGGAGAATTAGGCGACAATGCGCCCCTTTTACACGCTGAACTAGGGCAACTGGCCAAGCAACAGGGGATTGATGCCTTGTTTTGTACCGGAACTTTAAGTCAGCACACGAGCCAAGCTTTCGGTGCGGAGCACTATGACAGTGTGGCGACGTTAGTAGAAAAACTTATAAAGCATATAAACCAGTTGCCGGGACAGGTAACGGTTCTCGTTAAAGGTTCACGTAGCGCCGCCATGGAGCGGGTCGTGGATGGCCTAACAGTAGCCTTCGGGCGTGGGGAGTTAGTGTAAATGCTGGTATATCTGGCCGAGTATTTAACCCGTTTTCATACCGGGTTTAACGTGTTTTCCTATGTGACATTTCGAGCCATTTTAGGCTTATTGACCGCATTGGTTTTTAGCTTATGGTTTGGTCCTAAACTGATTGAACGTTTGCAATTACTGCAAATTGGTCAGGTTGTGCGTAACGATGGTCCAGAATCACATTTTAGTAAGCGTGGCACGCCGACTATGGGTGGCTTGCTGATATTGGCTGCTATTTTCATCAGCGTGTTGCTGTGGGGCGATCTCGGTAGCCGCTATGTGTGGGTCATGCTGTTTGTACTCGGCAGTTTCGGTTTGATCGGTTTTATCGACGATTATCGCAAAGTGGTGCGTAAAGACACTAAAGGCTTGATCGCGCGCTGGAAGTACATTCTGCAATCTTTGGCTGCGCTGCTTATTGCTTTTTTCCTGTATGCCACGGCGGCCAATCCAGGCGAAACCCAGTTAGTGGTTCCTTTCTTTAAAGACGTGATGCCGCAACTCGGCGCCGTATTTATCGTATTGGCGTACTTCACTATTGTGGGTTCGAGCAATGCGGTGAACTTAACCGATGGTCTCGATGGTTTGGCGATTATGCCGACGGTAATGGTCGCGGCGGCGTTTGCGTTGATCGCTTATTTATCCGGTCACGCGCAGTTTGCGAACTACTTACATATTCCGCATTTACCTGGCTCGGGTGAGTTAGTGATCGTCTGTACCGCCATTGTCGGAGCGGGTCTAGGCTTTTTATGGTTCAACACTTATCCCGCGCAAGTCTTCATGGGCGATGTGGGTTCACTGTCATTAGGTGCTGCACTGGGCACGATCGCAGTGCTTGTTCGCCAAGAAATTTTATTAGTGATCATGGGCGGCGTGTTCGTGATGGAAACCCTGTCAGTGATTCTGCAGGTGGGTTCGTACAAGTTACGCGGCCAGCGTATTTTCCGCATGGCGCCGATACACCATCACTATGAGTTAAAAGGTTGGCCTGAACCTCGAGTGATAGTGCGTTTTTGGATTATCTCGATATTCCTCGTCTTACTTGGCTTAGCCACGTTGAAGTTAAGGTAATTGGTTATGCAAAATCAGTATTCACACATAGTGTTAGGTTTAGGGGCAACGGGCTTGTCCGTGGTGCGCTATTTGTGTGGAAAGGGCATTACGCCATTGGTGATGGACAGTCGTCGGCAGCCTCCGGGCGCCGAAACATTAGCAACGTCTTTTCCTGATGTGAAGCTGATTTCTGGCGGATTCGATTGCCGTTATCTTGTGCAAGCGACGCAGATCATTATTAGTCCCGGCATTGCTACTTATACCCCAGAGGTGCGTGCCGCTGTGGATATGGGCATTGAGGTGATTGGCGATGTGGAGCTATTTGCCCGTGAGATTGCTGACCGTAAACCTTGTGTGATTGGTATTACTGGCTCTAACGGAAAATCGACCGTCACTACGTTGGTGGGCGAGATGGCAAGGGAAGCGGGTATTGCTGTTGCCGTCGGAGGTAATATCGGTGTGCCTGCGCTGGATTTGCTGCATGAAAATGCGGACTTATTTGTGCTTGAGTTGTCGAGCTTTCAATTGGAAACCACCCACAGCCTTAAGTGTGTGGTGGCGACCTGTTTGAATATCAGCGAAGACCACATGGACAGATACAGTGACATTGATGCCTACCGCGAGGCTAAATTACGTTTATACAAACAAACCCGTGCCGTACTCTTTAATCGTGACGATAAACTGACCGTACCGCCAGAACCAATGAACCAAAATAGTTTTGGTTTAGCTGCGCCAGAAGCGGACGAATGGGGCATCAGCGACAGCAAGATTTATCACGGCAGCAGCGAAATAATGCCGATCACTGAAGTCTCGCTGATTGGCAGTCATAACCATGCCAACCTACTTGCGGCGATGGCGCTTGTGGATGTCGTCGGTGTCGATAAGCACGTTATGGCAAAAGTGGCGCGTACTTTTACTGGCTTATCCCATCGCTGTGAAGTGGTTGGTATTAAGAATGGCGTGACCTATGTCAATGACTCTAAAGCGACAAATGTCGGTGCCACAGTCGCCGCGCTCGATGGCTTGAGTGACCACTTAGGCGATATTATTTTGATTGCTGGCGGTGACGGTAAAGGGGCTGATTTTAAGCCTTTAGCTGTGGCTTTAGCTAAAGTGACGCACCTCATCACCTTAGGCCGCGATGGTAAAAAGATTGCTGCATTGAAAGACGGCTCGATAAGAGTCGACACTATGGCTGCTGCGGTAGCGAAAGCCGCTGAATTGGCAACCTCTGGTGATATCGTTTTATTATCGCCAGCCTGCGCCAGTTTAGATATGTACAGTAACTTCATGGCTCGAGGTGATGATTTTAGAAACCTCGTGGGACAACTTAATGGCGAGTGATGCAAGACAACTTAGCCTATTTGGGCGTTTGCGTTTAGCAATACCCAATTGGCAACGTGATACCGAAGTTCCGGGCGTGCAATTGTACGACCGTGCTTTGCTCGCGGCTGTGTTGTCTTTGATTAGCTTCGGCTTTGTAATGGTGATGTCAGCCTCTATGCCTGAAGCGCAAACGCTCACGGGGAACCCATTTTATTTTATGACTCGCCATGTGGGTTATTTAGTGGGTTGCTTATTCATTGCGGCATTTGTGCTAAGAGTAGAGATGCAGACTTGGCAGCGCTGGAGCCCCATGTTGTTGTTGATTGTGGGTTTGATGTTGTTGGCTGTATTGGTGGTTGGCACTACGGTAAACGGTGCAACGCGTTGGTTATCCATAGGCCCTATTCGTATCCAGGTGGCGGAAGTCGCTAAATTTGCCTTCGCCATCTATATGGCGGGTTACTTAGTGAGGCGTCATCAGGAAGTGCGCGAGAATGCTAAAGGCTTCTATAAGCCGATTGCAGTATTTGCGATTTACGCTGTGCTGATTTTGATGCAGCCCGACTTAGGTACTGTGGTGGTGCTATTTGTTGGAACGGTTGGTTTATTGTTCTTAGCCGGTGCGCGTTTACTCGATTTCTTTGCCTTGATTTTTGCGGGCGTATTGGCGTTCGTGGCCCTAGTACTATTGGAACCGTATCGTATCCGCCGAGTGACCTCCTTTATGGATCCTTGGCAAGATCCCTTCGGTAGCGGTTACCAGTTGACTCAATCTTTGATGGCCTATGGTCGAGGTGATTGGTTTGGCCAAGGGCTCGGAAATAGTATTCAAAAATTAGAATATTTACCCGAAGCGCACACAGACTTTATCTTTGCCGTGATCGGGGAAGAATTGGGCTTTATCGGCATTATCGCTGTGTTATCTGTATTGCTATTTGTGGCGCTGAGATCGATTCGTTTAGGTAATTTGTGTTTAGCCATGGATAAGCCATTTGAAGGTTATTTAGGTTATGCCATCGGTATTTGGATTTGTTTCCAGACTGTGGTGAATGTCGGCGCGAGTATCGGCATGTTGCCAACCAAAGGGCTGACATTACCTTTTATCAGTTACGGTGGTAGTAGTTTATGGGTCATGACTGCGGCAGCGATGATGTTGCTGCGCATTGATTACGAGCGGCGCATGACATTAGTTCAGGCCGTGCAAGGGAGATTGAAGTGATGACTCCAACAGGAAAACGTATTTTAGTCATGGCGGGTGGTACGGGAGGACATGTGTTCCCGGCACTGGCGGTGGCTAAGTATTTAGCTCAACAGGGTTGGCAAGTGCGTTGGTTAGGCACGGCAGATCGTATGGAGGCGCGTTTAGTGCCCCAGTATGGATTTGATATTGATTTCATCGATATCAAAGGTGTGCGCGGTAATGGTTTGATCCGAAAACTCGCGGCGCCATTTAAAGTGGTGCGTTCAATATTGCAGGCTAAGGCCGTGATTGCTGAGTTTAAACCCGATGTGGTCCTTGGCATGGGCGGATTCGCCAGTGGCCCAGGTGGTGTTGCGGCAAGATTAGCCGGTATTCCACTGGTGCTGCATGAACAAAATGCTATCCCAGGGATGACAAACAAGTTGTTGTCGCGGATTGCGACGCAAGTGTTATGCGCTTTTAAAAATACCTTTACCACAGTGAAGGCCAAGGTCGTTGGTAATCCGATTCGCCAAGAACTGATTGCCTTAGGTGTAGAACCTAAGCATGAGGCTGATGAAGCCTTAAAAGTGCTCGTGGTCGGTGGCAGCCTTGGCGCCAAAGTATTTAACGATCTTATGCCAGAAGCGGTTGCGATACTGAGTCAGCAGCAGTCTGTGACGGTTTGGCATCAAGTGGGTAAAGATAATCTTACGGGCGTGAAGGCGGCATATCAGCAACAAGGACAAGATGGTGGCGTGAATATCGCTGAGTTTATCGACGATATGGAAGCCGCCTATCGCTGGGCTGATGTGGTATTGTGCCGAGCTGGCGCCTTGACTGTGTCTGAGTTAGCGGCGGTTGGGCTACCGAGTATTCTGGTACCTTATCCCCATGCAGTGGATGATCATCAAACCCGTAACGCTCAAGTATTGGTTGAGGCTGGCGCAGCTTTCCTATTGCCACAGGCCATCTTGGACGTGAATAAACTGGCGAACAAATTACAGTTGCTCGCCAATGACAGAACAGAATTAGCCCGTATGGGCCAAAGAGCGAGAGACGTTGCGGTACTGGATGCGACTGAACAAGTTGCCGCAGTGTGCATCAGCCTTGCTGAGAAAGGATAAGCATGACTAAGACAGAAAGATACGCACAACTGAGAAGCATGATCCCAGAAATGCGCCGTATTAAGCGTATTCACTTCGTCGGCATTGGCGGCGCGGGCATGGGCGGGATCGCCGAAGTGTTAGTGAACGAAGGCTATCAGGTGAGTGGTTCGGATATTGCGCAAAATGCCGTGACCGACAGATTGTGTTTACTCGGTGCCAAGATCCAAATTGGTCATGCCGCTGAAAACGTGCAGCAAGTGGATGTGGTCGTCATATCAACCGCGATTAATCTGGAAAATCCAGAAATCCTTGCCGCTAAAGAATTACGTATTCCTATTGTGCGTCGTGCTGAGATGTTAGCCGAGTTGATGCGTTATCGACATGGTGTCGCGATTGCGGGCACCCATGGTAAAACCACGACAACGAGTCTTATCGCCAGCGTTTATGGTCAAGCTGGGCGGGACCCAACCTTTGTGATTGGTGGCTTGCTTAACAGTGCCGGTACCAATGCCAGATTAGGTACCAGCCGTTATTTGATTGCCGAAGCCGATGAGAGTGATGCGAGCTTTTTGCATTTGCAGCCTATGGTCAGTGTGGTGACCAACATCGAAGCTGATCATATGGATACTTATGGCGGTGATTTTGAAAAACTGAAATCGACTTTTGTGGATTTTTTGCACAACTTGCCGTTCTACGGTGTGGCTGTGGTGTGTATCGATGATGCCGTCGTGCGTGAGATTCTGCCGCGTATTGGCCGTAAACACGTGACCTATGGTTTCAGTGACGATGCGGACGTGCAAGCACTTAATTTTAGCCAGCAAGGTCATCAGTGCCGTTTTACTGTTAGACGTAAAGCTAAAGAAGATCTCGATCTGGTGTTGAATTTACCGGGCCAACATAATGTGCTCAATGCGTTAGCTGCCATTGCGGTGGCGACTGAAGATGAAATCGACGATAACGCTATTACTCAGGCTTTAGTGGAGTTCCAAGGTATAGGGCGTCGTTTCCAGCATTTAGGCAAATTTGCCACGCCGAAGGGCGAAGTCATGTTAGTGGATGATTATGGTCATCATCCCAGCGAAGTTGCGGCGACCATTAAAGCTGCGCGCGCAGGATGGCCTGATAGACGTTTGGTCATGGCGTATCAGCCGCACAGATACACTCGTACCCGTGATTTGTATGAGGATTTTGTGGAAGTGTTATCACAAGTGGATTGCTTATTGTTACTCGATATTTATAGTGCGGGTGAAGCGCCGATCACAGGTGCGGATGGTCGCGCATTATGTCGTTCAATTCGCTTGCGTGGTCAGCTAGATCCGATCTTTATCGCAAGCCCAGATCTGCTTGCAGAAGTGCTGCCCGATGTATTGCAGGACGGGGATTTATTACTCACCCAAGGTGCGGGTAATATTGGCGCCCTGTCACGACAGTTAGCGTCGTCTGGATTAGGGTTTGCTGTGGTGGAATTACCTGCGCAAGCAAGCTGATCTTTAGCGCTTGATCTGCGAGAAAAAGGAAATTTTGACCAAAGGATTTTGGTCTATATAATGGCCGGTTTTCTGTGGTTTTTAATGGGTGTCGTTAAAGGTGGGATGAAGCGTGTCTTGGAGTGATAAGAGGCGGCACTGGCGGGCAAGAATGTCACGGTTTAATTGGTATCAATGGAGTGGGGCTGGCTTTTTATTCTTCATCGTAGCCAGTTTTGTATTTGGTGGCTATCAGTTACATAAATTTTTGAATGATGCCAGCAACTTGCCGATTGAGGCCGTTGCCATCAAAGGTGAGCGGGTTTACACCGCAGATAAAGATATACAAGTAGCACTACAGCATTTAATGCAGCGCAGTTTTTTTAGTGCTGACATTACCTTAGTGCAGCAGGCGTTAGAAGCTTTACCTTGGGTGTATCGCGCATCGGTAAGGCGTGAGTGGCCAGCGAAACTCAGGGTGTATTTGCAAGAGCAACAACCCGCAGCTCATTGGAATGGTGACTTGTGGTTGAACGTGCATGGAGAAGTATTCGAAGCGCCATCGCACCCAGAGCTTGAGCATTTACCGCAGTTATCTGGACCAAATGATATGGGCCTTGAGGTGTTGACTGTCTATGCACAGATCAACTCCCTACTAAAGATTAATGGCTTTACCTTAGCCAGTTTGAATTTAACGCCACGACATGCGTGGCACGCGACCCTTGGAAACGGTATCGTTTTAGATTTGGGTCGAGAAGATAAAATTGCACGGATACAACGATTTATTACTGTTTATCCGGTTTTGGCGAAACAAGAGAAATCCGTTGCCAGAGTAGATTTGCGCTACGACACAGGGTTGGCCGTAGGCTGGGGCGATGCACAAACAAGAGAGCCGATAATTAATGATCAAAAACCAAGATAGAAACCTTATCGTCGGATTGGACATAGGAACCTCTAAGGTCGCAGTGATCATAGGCGAAGTTCTGCCCGATGGCGAAATTAGCATAGTCGGCCTTGGTAACCATCCCTCAAGGGGAATGGATAAAGGTGGCGTGAACGATTTAGATTCGATAGTTCGCAGTGTGCAACGTGCGCTCGATCAAGCGGAATTAATGGCGGATTGCCAAGTGTCATCGGTTTACTTGAGTATTTCGGGTAAACACATCGCCTGCCAAAATGAAAACGGCATGGTATCGATCAATGATGAAGAAGTGACACAGGAAGATGTTGATAACGTGATCCATACGGCTCGCTCGGTGAAGATCCCGACCGAACGTCGCATTTTACACGTGCTGCCGCAGGAATATGCAATCGACGTTCAAGACGGTATTCGCAGCCCAATCGGTATGTCCGGTATGCGTATGGAGGCCAAGGTACACATAGTGACCTGCGCCAATGATATGGCGAAGAATATTACTAAGAGCGTTGAGCGTTGTGGCCTTAAGGTTGACGACTTAGTGTTCTCTGGGATTGCTTCAGCCGATGCTGTGTTGACCTTCGATGAGAAAGATTTAGGTGTGTGTATCGTCGATATCGGCGGTGGCACTACGGATATCGCGGTATATACCAATGGCGCCTTGCGTCATTGTGCGGTTGTACCGGTTGCTGGTAACCAAGTGACGAATGACATTGCGAAGATTTTCCGCACGCCATCGTCACATGCTGAACAAATTAAAGTGCAGTTCGCCTGTGCTCGCAGTTCTATGGTGAGCCGCGAAGACAGTATTGAAGTGCCATCGGTAGGTGGTCGTCCATCGCGGAGCATGTCACGTCACACGCTCGCCGAAGTGGTTGAACCAAGATACCAAGAGCTGTTTGAGCTTGTGCTTAAAGAGTTGAAAGACAGTGGGTTAGAAGATCAAATCGCCGCAGGTATTGTGCTCACAGGTGGCACAGCGTCGATTCAAGGTGTGGTCGATATTGCGGAAGCGACTTTTGGCATGCCAGTTCGCGTAGCGTCACCGCTACCGATCAAAGGTTTATATGAATACGTGGACCAGTCTATTTACTCCACTGGAGTCGGACTGCTTCATTACGGCGCACGACGGGTGATCGAACGTCAGTTCGAACGTCCTGAGCGCCAAGGGGTAACTAGCGCTTGGAATCGGGTCCAAAGCTGGTTTAAGGGCGAATTTTAATTTTCATAACGCAGGCAACACGGAGATCAGACAATGTTTGAGATCATGGATACTCACTCAGACGACGCGGTGATTAAAGTCATCGGCGTTGGCGGCGGCGGCGGTAACGCTGTCGAACATATGGTCAAACACAACATTGAAGGTGTTGAGTTTATCGTTACCAATACAGACGCTCAGGCCCTGAGAAAATCAGGCGCTGGCTCAACAATTCAATTAGGACGCGATGTCACTAAAGGTCTTGGAGCAGGGGCAAACCCAGATGTGGGTCGTGCTGCAGCTGAAGAAGACCGCGAAAACATTCGTGCGGCAATCAAAGGTTCTGACATGATCTTTATCGCTGCCGGTATGGGCGGTGGTACAGGTACAGGTGCTGCACCTGTTGTGGCTCAAATCGCACGTGAAGAAGGTATTCTGACCGTTGCGGTTGTGACTAAGCCTTTCCCATTCGAAGGGAAAAAACGTATGGCTTACGCTGAGCAAGGTATTGCTGAGCTGGCTAAGCACGTGGATTCGTTAATCACGATCCCGAACGAAAAATTATTAAAAGTATTGGGCCGTGGTACTTCTTTACTCGATGCGTTCGCCGCAGCGAATAACGTGTTACTTGGTGCGGTACAAGGTATTGCCGAGCTTATCACTCGTCCTGGTCTGATTAACGTCGACTTCGCCGACGTGAAGACTGTGATGTCTGAAATGGGTAATGCCATGATGGGTACAGGCGTCGCTCGCGGTGAAGACCGTGCTGAAGAAGCGGCCGAAGCTGCTGTTGCCAGCCCATTATTAGAAGACATCGACTTAGCCGGTGCGCGTGGTGTGTTAGTTAACATTACTGCGGGTATGGATATGAGTATCGAAGAATTCGAAACTGTCGGTAATCATGTTAAGGCTTATGCCTCTGACAACGCGACTGTGGTTGTTGGTGCTGTCATCGACCCAGAAATGAGTGATGAGCTGCGTGTAACGGTTGTTGCTACGGGTATCGGTGCTGAAAAGCGTCCTGATATCCAATTGGTTTCTAAACCTGCACCTCGTCCAGAGCCTGTAGTGGTTGAACCAAAAGTCGAAGCCTATGTCGAAGAAGCTGCACATGTGAACTATGCAGCGCCAAAAGGCAACGTGTTGCCAGCGGCTCCGCAGCCAGCTCCTACGCCTGCACCATCGACAAAGCATGAATTGGATTATCTTGATATTCCAGCATTTTTGCGTAAGCAAGCCGACTAGCGAGAGCGTTTGAGTCCAGCGTAATATGTGAGGTGTTGTTCGTTTTGGGCAATACCACAACATAGCTGCATTTGTGTGACATAATAAAGTTATGTTATTATGTTGAACCAGTGCGGCTCGATTTGCCGACGCTGAGTGTACAAATATTAGGCTTTATAATTGGCATATAAACGGGTAACTGAATGATATTTCAACGAACTGTTCAGAAAATGGTGAAAACAACTGGTGTCGGATTGCATTCTGGCAACAAGGTCACTTTGAGCATTATGCCCGCGCCCGTTAATTCAGGGATCGTACTCGTGCGCACCGATTTGAGTCCTGCCGTCGCCATCCCAGCGAAGGCGGAGCAAGTTCGTGAAACCACTATGTGTACGGCACTTGTCAATGACGAAGGTATTCGTATCTCGACCATTGAGCATTTATTTGCAGCACTTGCGGGTTTAGGCATAGATAACGCTGTAATCGAAGTGGACGCGCCTGAAATTCCTATTATGGATGGCAGTGCAAGCCCATTCGTCTTCTTGTTGCAGTCTGCGGGTATTAAAGAGCAGGCCGCGCCTAAGAAGTACTTAAAGATTAAGCGCCCTGTGCGCGTTGAAGATGGCGATAAATGGGCCGAGTTAAAACCGTTTAAAGGTTTTAGAGTCAATTTTAAAATTGATTTTGCGCATCCAGAAATCGCTCGTAGCCAACAGCATGTGGTGATGGACTTTTCAACTTCTGCTTTCGTGAAAGATATCAGCCGCGCCCGTACTTTTGGGTTTATGCGTGATATCGAATATTTGCGAGCTAACAACCTAGCGTTGGGCGGCAGCATGGAAAACGCTGTTGTACTTGATGAATATCGCGTCCTTAATCCCGACGGCCTGCGTTATGAGGACGAATTTGTTAAGCACAAAATTCTAGATGCGTTTGGTGATTTATATGTGGCTGGGCACGCTATTTTAGGTGAGTTCACTGCGTATAAAACCGGTCATGCGTTGAACAACCAATTGGTGCGTGCTTTACTGGCGCAACAAGATGCGTGGGAGTTGGTCAGCTTCGAAAAAGAAGCCGATGTCCCCGTCAGCTTTACCGTACCAGGTGGCGCTGTATTTGCTTAAAAAGCGGTAAGATTATTTATTACGGCTGGCCAATGAGGCCAGCCGTTTTAGTTTTTCGCCCAGTGAACCGCCAATATTTTCCGCTAATGCTGCAATGTGCTCCGCTGCTGCTGGGCTTAATTCTTTATGTCCCTGTTTAGGCTTTGCGTCATACATTGCTAATCTCGGGTTGACTTTAACTTCAATTGCGGTAAGGATTGGGAGCGTTTCTGCTTGAAGCTGGGTTAATAGCTTCGGCTTTTGGAAATTAATTCGCGCAGCCCAGGCTGCCGAAGTGGTTTCAACCACAAGAACACCCTGGCGGAAATTAGCGACTTTTAGTTGCTCCGCAACAGGACCTGCAATAATCTGCTTCACATGCTGATCCAGATACATAAGTAGTTCCGCTTTCTCAGCAAGGTCGGGTAATTTTCCCGATTGATGCAGTAATTGGCTGAGATCTTGAGGGGGCTTTTTCATATGATAATAAGATGGCTGAATTAGGCTATGAGTGTAACAGTATTTATTCAAGGTCGGAATGGCGTCACACGCTGGCAGCCCAGTAAACGCTGGTTGCTACTTCCAATACTATTGTTGGCCACTGGGTCCGGTATTTATCAACACAACTCCGCTCGATTTCAAGATCAGCAAGCCAGTGTCGATAACGATCGTCTCGTGCGCGAACAGCAAAAGAAACAAGTCTTAGAGCTTAAAAGTGCTACTGAGTCTCAACTGGCTATGCTTGTGACTCATGTTGCACGTATGCAAGCCAAGATCACCCGTCTCGAAGCTTTAGGTCAACAGGTCGCTCAGCAGAATAAGTTGGATGAAGATTTTGATTTTTCATCCGAGGTTGGTGTGGGTGGTTTGAGCGAACTAGGCACTAACATCGAGCTCGGACAGCTTATCGACGATATGGATAAGTTGGCATCACGAATTGACAATAATAATGTTCAGCTTTCACTACTTGAAACAGTGTCATCTAACCACCATATAGATGATGAACGTTATATATCAGGTATCCCGCTCGATAAAGGTTGGTTATCGTCGCCCTACGGATTACGTAATGACCCTTTCAACGGTCGCAGGTCTGTGCATAAGGGGATTGATTTTACCGGTCGAGAAGGAGCTAAAGTTGTTGCGACTGCTGCAGGCGTGGTGACTTTTGCTGGAAATATGTTCGGTTATGGCGAATTGGTTGAAATCGACCATGGTAACGGTTTGCATACGCGTTATGGCCATAATAAAGCTTTGTCAGTGACTGTAGGTGATGTGGTCGCAAAAGGCGATGCTATCGCCAGTATGGGAAGCACTGGGCGCTCAACTGGGGCTCATGTGCATTATGAAGTGTTGCGCGGCGGACAGCAGATAGATCCACAAAAGTTTGTCTACCGCAAAGCAAGTTAATTGAAACATTGGCTTCTAGTTTCCATCATGGACTTGGCCTACAGAGAATAAGTGATTCAGATGTTTGGTAAATTACTGACAAAAGTATTTGGTAGTCGCAACGACCGCACCCTTAAAGGGCTTCAAAAGATCGTTATTAGCATTAACGCATTAGAAGCTGATTATGAAAAATTAACCGATGAAGCATTAAAGGCGAAAACCGCAGAGTTCCGTGAGCGTTTAGCTGCTGGAGCTTCATTAGATAGCATCATGGCTGAAGCCTTTGCGACAGTACGCGAAGCGTCTAAGCGTGTATTTGATATGCGTCATTTCGACGTACAGTTACTCGGCGGTATGGTACTCGACAGCAACCGTATTGCTGAAATGCGTACGGGTGAAGGTAAAACCTTAACGGCAACCTTACCCGCCTACTTAAACGCATTGACAGGCAAAGGCGTCCACGTGATTACAGTGAACGATTACTTGGCACGTCGTGATGCCGAGAATAACCGCCCACTGTTTGAGTTCCTTGGTTTAACCGTAGGAATCAACGTCGCAGGTATTGGCCAACATGAGAAGAAATCTGCCTATAACGCCGATATCACTTACGGGACCAACAACGAGTTTGGTTTCGATTATCTGCGCGATAACATGGCGTTTTCACCGCAAGAACGGGTCCAACGTCCGTTGCACTACGCCCTAATCGATGAAGTGGATTCAATCTTAATCGACGAGGCGCGTACGCCGCTGATCATCTCTGGCGCCGCCGAAGATAGCTCTGAGCTATACATCAAGATCAACACCTTGATCCCTAATCTTATCCGTCAAGATAAAGAAGATACGGAAGAGTTTGTGGGTGAGGGCGACTACAGCATCGATGAAAAAGCCAAACAAGTGCATTTCACCGAGCGTGGCCAAGAAAAAGTAGAAAACCTGTTGATCGAGCGCGGCATGTTAGCCGAAGGCGACTCACTCTATTCTGCAGCTAATATTTCCCTGTTACACCACGTCAACGCGGCGCTTCGTGCGCACACGCTGTTTGAACGTGATGTGGATTACATAGTACAAGACAACGAAGTCATCATAGTCGATGAACACACGGGTCGTACTATGCCAGGTCGTCGTTGGTCGGAAGGCTTACATCAAGCCGTCGAAGCCAAAGAAGGCGTGCACATTCAAAACGAAAACCAAACATTGGCTTCAATTACCTTCCAGAACTACTTCCGTCAATACGAGAAGCTGGCAGGTATGACAGGTACAGCTGACACTGAAGCGTTTGAATTCCAACACATCTATGGATTAGACACAGTCGTTGTGCCGACTAACCGTCCAATGGTGCGTAAGGATATGGCGGATTTAGTTTATTTGACCGCCGATGAAAAATATCAAGCGATCATTAAAGACATTAAAGATTGCCGCGAACGTGGTCAGCCAGTATTGGTGGGTACTGTCTCAATCGAGCAGTCTGAACTGTTAGCGCGCTTAATGGTGCAGGAAAAGATCCCGCACGAAGTTTTAAATGCTAAATTCCACGAACGAGAAGCTGAAATCGTCGCGCAAGCTGGCCGTACTGGTTCTGTGACTATTGCGACGAACATGGCAGGTCGTGGTACCGATATCGTGCTTGGCGGCAACTGGAACATGGAAATCGATGAACTCGATAATCCAACAGCAGAGCAAAAAGCCAAGATCAAAGCCGATTGGCAAATTCGTCATGATGAAGTCGTTGCTGCGGGTGGTTTACATATCCTAGGTACAGAACGTCACGAATCACGCCGTATCGATAACCAGTTACGTGGTCGTGCGGGTCGTCAAGGTGACGCGGGTTCATCACGCTTCTACCTGTCGATGGAAGATAGCTTAATGCGTATCTTTGCCTCGGATCGTGTCTCTGGCATGATGAAAAAGCTGGGTATGGAAGAAGGCGAAGCGATCGAGCATCCATGGGTGTCTCGCGCAATCGAAAACGCTCAACGTAAAGTTGAAGCCCGTAACTTCGATATCCGTAAGCAATTACTCGAATTTGATGACGTCGCTAACGATCAACGCCAAGTGGTTTACGCCCAGCGCAATGAGTTGATGGATGCGGAAAGTATTGAAGATACTATCCAAAACATCCAAGACGATGTAATTGGCGCGGTAATCGATCAGTATATTCCGCCGCAATCAGTAGAAGAGCTGTGGGATATCCCGGGTTTAGAGCAACGTCTACACCAAGAATTTATGCTCAAATTACCTATCCAAGAATGGTTAGATAAAGAAGACGATCTGCATGAAGAGAGTCTACGTGAGCGTATTATCACTGCTTGGGGCGATGCGTATAAGGCAAAAGAAGAAATGGTTGGCGCGCAAGTGCTACGCCAGTTTGAAAAAGCCGTTATGCTACAAACGCTCGATGGCCTGTGGAAAGAACACTTAGCGGCGATGGATCATCTGCGCCAAGGTATCCACTTACGTGGTTACGCGCAGAAGAATCCAAAGCAAGAATATAAGCGTGAGTCGTTTGAGTTATTCCAACAACTATTGAATACCTTGAAACATGACGTCATCAGTGTGCTGTCGAAAGTACAAGTGCAGGCTCAGTCAGATGTGGAAGAAATGGAAGCGCGTCGTCGTGAAGAAGATGCCAAGATCCAGCGCGACTATCAACACGCAGCGGCAGAGTCGCTTGTTGGCGGTGGTGATGAGCATGAAGCTGTCACTGCGCAAGCACCGATGATCCGTGATGGTGACAAAGTGGGTCGCAACGATCCTTGTCCTTGTGGCTCTGGTCGTAAGTACAAACAATGCCACGGCAAGTTAAGTTAATCTGCTGACAGATTAGCCTACTGCCTACTGAATAAGTAGAATAGAACGCACACTAAAGGCAACTTATCTAAGTTGCCTTTTTATTTCCTCTTTAATAAGCCTAGCGCTTACTCTCGTGTCATCCGGATTACATTCTTACTCTTCTTTATATAGCTAATCGTCGTTATTCCCCATTGAACATCATTTCATTCTTATCGATAGCCATTAAAGCAAAGCCATCGCTGTAGCAAATTCAACCGTTAAAACCCATTTTGTGGATAAGTCTGAGGATAAAGTGGGGGTATTGTGTGACTAACTGAAAGTATTAAAAAAAGATCCATTTTTCTCAAAAAAGCCCTTGCGGACTTTCTCAATCTCCCTATAATGCGCATCCACTGACACGGCAGACAGCGAAACGCAAGTTAAGCAAAGAAAGCCAAGCAGTTCATCGGTTAGCAAGCTAAACGATGAGTGTTGAGAAAGTTGAAAAAACTACTTGACGCACTAACGGGAATGCGTAAAATACGCAGCCCTGACCCGCTGAAAACTCAGTGTGTGGTCAACGCTCTTTAACAATTTATCAAGCAAATCTGTGTGGACACTCACAGGTGTTGAGTTAATCGAAACTGCTTAGCCTTCGGGTTGGCAGTCAAAAATTTAAATCAATGTAACAATGAGTGTTCATAGTAATATGTACAGTTTGTTTCTTTAGCTAGAAACAAAAAATCAGAATTCATTGAGCCGCTGATTCCTTCGGGATGAAGCAACAAAACTTTAATTGAAGAGTTTGATCATGGCTCAGATTGAACGCTGGCGGCAGGCCTAACACATGCAAGTCGAGCGGCAGCACAAGGGAGTTTACTCCTGAGGTGGCGAGCGGCGGACGGGTGAGTAATGCCTAGGGATCTGCCCAGTCGAGGGGGATAACAGTTGGAAACGACTGCTAATACCGCATACGCCCTACGGGGGAAAGGAGGGGACCTTCGGGCCTTCCGCGA
>NZ_JAGTUL010000031.1:0-51784 GCF_018224605.1 Shewanella sp. M16
GAACTGAATTGGACGTTATGGTCTAGCAAATACTAAAAACGCAACAACGAATGCAAATAACATCGGTGGATAGATAATAATGTTATAAAAATCAGACGGTTCAATATTTTTCTTTTGAAAGTCTTTATGCGTTCTGTGTATCCAACTGAGATAAAGCAGCAACATCGTTACAACGATGAGACCCGCGAAGAAATCGTAGAAAAAGCTTGGTCCCCGCCCCATCACACACTCAAAAGCATCGTTTGGGGAAAGCCCCCCTGGTTCAGTAATTCCGCATCCTAATTCCTCCTTCACTTTCATTACTAATACCCCACGGCTTCTGCCTTTAGGACTTCGAATTGATATGCCGGATTATCACGCCGATTAAGCTTTGATTCGATTCCATTTAAAATGGTATTCAAGTCCAGTATCAAATCGTTATATCGAAATTTAACGGCTGGAGCCCCTTGCTCTTGCCTTGACTCAAACTCTCTCGCCGCCTTTTCTAACACTCTCAGTTCCGAAACGAGCCAAGCCAACTGTTCATCATCGGAAGGGGAAGACGGTAAAACAGCAACTCCCCTTCCATCTGACTCATTACTATGGGCCAGTGGTGCGCTAATAAGAAAAACAGCGGTTAGCAAAAATGCTATCGGTTTCATTAGTTATACCTCCTTCCAATCACAATCACGTAGATAGGGCATAGAATATCGCGATTTTCAAAGCCCTTTTCTTTCAGAACAACACTAGAAATATTTTTTATATTGAGCGGTTGTCACAAACACCAACGCCGTCATCAGGAGATAACCTGGCAGGATGAAAGGAATTGGATGTGCCGTAAATGGCCAACTGAGATAGAGCATCATTAACCAGATTAAAGGAACGTGCAGATTATTAAATAACATATGGAATTTTGTAGACGACTCTCGCGCTAAGTTAAAGCGCCTTAAGTCTCTTTCTACTAACCCGACCAAAAACGCTCCCATGATGTTCATTACAGCAAGTGGAAATGAACTCGCTAAAATCAACACTCTTACCATGAACACTCTTCCGGCATAAACTGCGGTATCAGCGTACACATAGGCTTTCTCTGTAAAGAGTGCTGCCATTGCACCAATCGCTTCAGCAACGTAGTCAGGAGCTTTCCATACCCAAGAATCACCCGTTTCAATAATCGTTTTTATAATGTAACTATCGCTTCGCAACTGATTTGCCAAGAATTGTGACTCGTAGATCAATGTTAATCTGTCACGTTCTGAGCCTAGTTCTGGCCATATGAACGTTAGGCAAAAAAGTGAGATTAGAATTGATGTCAGACAAGAAATGCACAGCCATTTTACTGTCGCAAAGCAAAAAATGACGGTATAAGCAACAATTCCTTTTTCTTCTTCTTGCTTCTGAGGCTTAGGAGCCCCGCCTTTAGCGTTATTATCTCGAATAGCCATTAACGGACATACTCCCTTAATTTGCTAGTGCTATATCCCCGCACCGATGCAATTACACGCTCCATTTCTGCCAAATCCTTTGGCATATCTTCATCTTTTAGGAAAATAGGCATTCTGACTTTATACCAACGAGATTGGGCATAGACATACGCTTGGCCTTTAGGCAGATCTCTAAATGCATACTCGGGTATGAGTCTTTCTTCTGCAAATGATGCTGAATCGCTGTTTGAAGACTTAAATTGCCCGTCTGCAGCACTGCCCATGCCATCGGCTGCTTTAGTATCTGGCGTATCAGTCATCACTCGGACCATTTGAGTTAATTCTGATAAATACGTGGATGTATCCTGTCCCCTCACTTTAAACGAAATGATTGTTCCAAAATTACCTAATGCTTGAGCAGCAAGGGCCGGAGATTCCAACTTTACTTCAGCATCTGAAATAGTTTGTGTATAAGCGACCACGGATACACCAGAGCCCCCCGCTTTGTTTAAGATAGGGTTGAACTCCTTGCCAAATATTTCATTCGCCTCATCAATATGTAGCCTTACCATAGGTTTACGGCGCTTTTTATCCTTTTCAATAGGCATACCGTTATCGATACCATAGTTATAAATTTCACCTGATATCGAGAGTATTTCAGTTAAGAAGCCGTTACCCACAGCCGCGCCAGTAACAGGATCTGATTGAAAGTCTAAACCCGCATATAAAATCCCACCTGACGAAATAATTTGTTTTAAATCAATGATCGGCCTTTGATCTTTTACATCGTCATAATTGGGTGATATCAAGTCAGCAACGGCACCTGACGTCAACTTATCTAAATGCGGTTTTGCCGATGCAGTGATCTTATCGTAGTAGCTACGGTCATGTTTCAGACCATCGGCAATCGATCTCAAAACATCATCGTTACGTATCAAATCGACATAATCTTCCGGAGGGTCAGATATCAATTTTGTCAGTGCAATTGATCTTGGATTTTTTGAACGTTCTTGAGGCGATAAGTCTTTCTTATTGTTTTCTATTTTATCTGCAATAGCATGGATGATCCCATCCAACTCATCATCCCTTATCACCCGACTAATGTAATCTTCTGCAAGTAATTCAGGGTCCTTTAAATACTTAGATATGATTTTATATGTCGGAGTTTTCCCCATACGCTTTAAAGCCATTGCAGATATGTTAATAAACTGCCAAGCAAAGTCTTTGAAAACCTTTGAGTTACCTGAATCAGACAATGGATTTGTAGTACGAGTGGCAACTTCCGTTTCACGGGAATATTCTGCAATTGAGTTGTAACGTACTGAAAGATGAGGATAAGCAAGATGGAAAAAATAGAACTTATCGGCTTTACCTGCACGATATGCGGCAATAAACATACGCACCGCCAGTTCTAAATCACCTTTTGGATCAATCATGATGACTGCGCAATCATCTCCAGACTTTGACTTAGAAAAACGCATGATATCTTGTGTTACAACAATCCCTGCATTAATTGTTTTTCCTTGCCGTGTAGTGCCTAAAACCAACGTGTGCGAGTTACTATCAGCAAAAGGAGCAAACAAATCTTGCTCTTCATCCCCGCCGACACCATGTAAATATGGATTACCATAGGTATTGTTAGGGTCAAGCAAATCGATAGGGAAATATGGAAATGGGTTATACCAGCGAGGTTCACGCAACGCCGCTGCAGCCATCGCAAACGGTATACCAATTAAGAAAAATTTAGACAGACTACCAAAAAATGCTTCAGCCTTTCGAAACCAAAAATACATAGCAGGAGGATTCATGTATTTTCGTGTTGTTTCATTATTCAGTTCATAGAGCCTCTGTGTATGAATAGGGGTGATTAGAAACCCTCTGCCTAGATAAATCGTATCATCCGTACCAGGCAAATCATTAGGATGCATATGGAACGGCTTAATACGCCAAAGACCGTTGATGAAGCTAAAGTGACTTCTAGCCTCCTTGAAGTACTTATTACCTAACAAAAACCAAATCACTGCCATCATGTAAGCTATAACTGGAGGTACACCTATCACAGTCGGTGAAACTAGGCATGAAAACATCAGCAAATAACAGACAATAGTCGCATTCCATTCAACCGTAGGACGGATCATGCGCTTATAATTCCAAGAATCCCTTACACCTAACATTATTGATATACACCGTCTTGTGTGATTAAAACTGGATAATGGTCAATTTGATATGACGTCAATAAGTCATCTGATGAAGACATCGGCATAATTTTCCCTTCATACTCTGAAGATAATTGACGAATATCGTGTTCACTACTTGCCTCTATGACTATCAAGGTCGCTGAAATTTCTCTTAGCTTTAGCTTATTTTTTTTCAACCATCGTTTGGATATGTCATCACTACCAATGAGTACTATGGGCGGTGCATACTGCAATGGATGCTCAAAATCCTTAGAAACATGTAGACCTGGTGATGCTTTGGAGGGCTTAAACGGAAATTGCAGAAACTTCCCTATTGCACTGACATTATCGATATCTTTTACGGGTTCAGTACCACTCGGTTCTTCACCCGTCCCGAAAATATCTTTCATTACTTTTTCAATGGGTTGCCCCCCTTTATCTGCAATTTCAATAATGTCTGCCGCTACTGAAAAATTTTGCATTGCAAAAAATATTGATGCTATCGCTAACAAACGACTTAACGTAGTGCATAACGCTGTTGTATTTCTACCCATCTTTTCTTCACCTTAGCTTTGTATGTACTTGCCAACGCTGGATTTCTATTGTGGTAATACCCCACAGCACACCATTCATCTCCCTGACAGATTTTTAGCATCTCTTGATAGTAATCAGCAGCTTTAGCAAGATTGGTTTCGGTATCCAAAGCATTCCATAGGTGTTCAAATTTCTCTCGATGAAAGCGCCATTCAATTTGCCCTGGTCCAATCCCGATAGTTTTTTCACCTGACATGATTGCTGTTATCAAGTATCGATATGCATCCTCCCGATTTTTGGGATAAATACCTTTCCCGCCGATATTCAAAGCCCAAGGATTAATTTTCCAGTTCTCATCAGGATCACCGGATTCATGAGTAATCACTGCAAGAAAAACGGTAGGGTCCACGCCCATATCAATAGCTTTTTTAATGACAAGATTATCTAAATTTGGATCGCTATGAGCTGTATTCGAAATAAAAAAGCTTGATATAAAAAGTATTGCAACAAAAAATTTAGCATTCATTATTCGCCCCTCTCTTGATAAGGGATTGTTTCAGCCATCGATTTGTCACCAAAATTCAACGTAATCAACTTATTTCTGACTTTACTTGGATCAATATTATGCTTGCTTGCCCAATGGCGTATTTTAGTACTGTCATCTTCAGTTTTTTTGTCTGTATCTACGAAGAAAATATCAATCCCTGAGATCAGACCTGCCATCAGCTGATTATTTAACTTTTTAAAATCAATATCACACTGACTACAATCGGCAGCTCTTATATAAAACAAAACACGACTTGTGTTCAATGATGGTGAATTTCCGCTTGTTATTAGATCTTGGGTATGGGAAAGATCCCATACTTTGGGATTTTCACCAAAGCGTTCTAATCTTGCAATTTCATAAGCTTTGATCGCTTTACCAAGTTTCTCGTAATCTTTTTCTTCACCTTGTACCCAAAGTCTTGCAAAGCGCATACGTTCTTTTTCTGTAGTAGCTTCAGCAGCAAGAACATAATAGGGATTCGCTTCTCCCCGTTTATAATAAAAACCTTGTGGTGAATTAATAATCTCATAGTAACGCTTCAAATCCTCCGGTTTAAGTCCTAATGCTTCAGAGTCAACCTTGAGTTTATCTGCGGCAATTTTATCAACGTCTATTGATTCCTTTTGGATTAAAACATCGTGCTTAACAGGATCTGCCGCAATTGCAGTGCCTATGATAGCTAAAGGAAATAGCAAGCAACTTACAATCACTTTTGAGGAATTACGCATTTCACATCTCCAATTCGATAAACACGTTTATTTCTTGTTTGACTTAAATCAGCCTCTATTAATCCTTTTGACGACATTTTCCTTACTAACTGTAGATCACATACATCATATGGATGTTCAACATATGCTGGCACAACGGGTGAAATATCTGACAATACTAACGTCCGGTCTTTTTTATAGCGGCCATCATCGATATGCTGTTGATATGGTATGCTTTTTACGGTTCCAGATTGAAATGCACAACCCGTTATCGTCGAAACCAATACCAACAAAATCGAAGCATATTTAAGGGATTGTAATTTCATTTGTCTTCCCATTGTCATTCAGCCAATATGATTTTTTAGCGTTAAGATCCACTTTCATTAAAGTCCACGCTGCCACTTTCTGACCTACAGTTACTTGTTGCTGAAAATTCTGATCTGTCGAAACGGTTAAATAAACAACCTCCCCCCAAATACTTTTACCTCTTACCGAAAAATTTGGGGAAGATGCCCGTATTAACTTTTCCTGATTTTCTGCCTCTACTGTTTTCACTACGCTTTCGACTTTTACACTTTGTGTTTTTACATGTGATGCAATCGTGTCAACACCTATCAGCAAACCATTTAATTCATTTTTTATATCGTCTAAACTTTTGCGATTTTCTAATTGCGCTTCGAATAATTTAGTATCAATTCTATTTGATAAATTATTAATTTCTGATACAACTTGACTTAAGTTGTTTGTCAGAGTGTTTATTTTATCGTTGAGTTCTTGAATCTCATTGTTTTTTTGATAACCACTTTCCCCCTTATATTCAGCAATAGGGTATGAGTCGACTCTTGTTGGTTCTGGTATAGGAGGCACTATTGGCAGCTCAGGTTGACCAGCTGTTGAATCATCTTCTACTGACTGCAGCCCTTGTACGCCGACACCAATAGGGATCACCTCATCTTTTTCTGTACTAAGAAAATGAATTGCGCCGAATCCTACTAATCCCAAAACAAATATCACTGATAAAAAAATACCCACCAAGAATAAAATAGGGACTTTTTTGGGTGAATCATTACTAGACTCATCAATACTACCCCTTGAATTTAAAGTATCTTCAGGGTCCATATTAAACGTAGGAATTGTTGCTTCTAACTCCGGTGATGGCATACCACCAGAACTATTATCCTGTTCATTTTCATGATTGTTATTCACAGTATTACCCTTAATTACTTAATAAATGGCATCCAATGAGATAGTCCTCTCCAATGGATCTCTCACTACTACATAGTTACTTCCAGCAAGAACTTGTAATATTTCAGAAACGGTTCCCTTAATGCGCCGCTGTGAAATCGGTAAAGCCTTATTCATTAGCCTGACAAAGTTGAGATCTAAATTCTGCTCGCTTGCTAAACTGTAACCCGTAGGCATAAGGAGAAATTCATAAGCATTAGCTAATGAATTTACAGTTTCTGGAAACTCGATAACAACTAACTGTTGCAAAGGGTCCATTTGGGCTGTTGTCATCGATATTTTGACATCATAGTAACGCCCCATTCGTTCATATTCTGCTGCACATAATGGCGCAGATATGGCCAACGTCATGATGAGTAACGTGGCATTTTTTTGCATTGCAAAAATATTCAAACGCGATACCTCTCTACCGAATTGACAATTAGCCTCCTTACATCACCCATCACTTCTTCCTGAGTAATTTCACCCTTCTCAATGCCTTTGAGCATAATTTCGAAAAGCGCCGTCATGTCAGGCAATGCAAGCTCTTCAGGTAAATTACCAATGTAATTTTCCACTTCTTGAGGTACATGTATTTTACCCGACTTAATCAGCAACATTTCTTTCTGAATAGCATTCGAAACGATATCGATCTGAGTCGCTTCAGTACCTAACCCCGCCTCATCACGGATAATCGATTTGTACTCAGGATTTTTTACGTATTTAGCAGCAATTTTCATTTCATCTATAAGGGAAGAAAACGTAAAACGTCGTGGTTTAGATGTTTGTTTTTCTTCTGGAGATGCATCGTTAATAATTACAACTTGCCCTTGTTCAAGCTTTGGTAAAAAGTTACCTTGATCAAGATCCTTAACATCATCCTCATCACCTTCTTCATTATCTACGTTAATAGCTTTCCAACCAGGCTCAACTTCTACTCTACTTGTCGCAGTTAATTGCAATGTGAAATCTTGTGAGCATTCCACTGTGATCTCAACATTCCTTACATCAATCAAACAGGGTCCCATAAATTGCTGTAAAAAGCGTTTTGAGATCAGATGATAAATACTGTGTTCTTTACCCGTGAGTTGTCCTGCAGGCTTTTCAGTCGGTACAATAGCGTGATGTGGGGATACACTGGGGTCGACATCTTTCCAACATTTACCCCTGATTGATTGGTCACAAAGGGGCATTATTGCAGCAAGATCTTCGCGTGTAGCAAGATGACTAAAAATTGCGGGTACTTTATCAAGCATAGATAACGGTATATGCCTGTTATCTGTTCTTGGGTATGTGACTAATTTTGACTCATATAGCTTTTGCAGAATATCCTTAGTCTCTGTCGGTGAAATACCTATTTTTTCAGCATCACTCGATAATATTGATAATACATAGGGTAAGGGCGCATACTTTTTTTCACGGGTCTCAGAAAATGCATCTACTACCCCTTGCATCCCTTTTAGATGATCTGCAATGGCACAGGCTTCTTCATGCGAACTTAAGCCACCATGATCATTGACGAACTCATTGGGCAATTTCACTTTTGCGGTAAACTTGCCAGATGTTGAGTTAATTTGAGTTTTTATATGATAGAAATAAGCAGGTTTATATTCACGGATCGCACGTTCTCTGAGACAAGCTATGCGCAACGTGGGTGTAAGCACTCTCCCGTAAGCAATTTTATTCTTATTAAATCTGAGCCCAAAAAGACGGCTAAAATTCATGCCAAGCAACCAATCTAACCAAGACCTAGCTTGCTGCGCTTTGAACCTAAGAACGCCTTCATTGTCTGGCAATAAATTTCTTAATGCATCGTTAATATCGGAAGCTTCATAAGAAGAACACTTTACACGTTGTATCTCCCCGCGATATCCAGCATATGACAATATGTTACGAGCTATCGCTTCCCCTTCACGATCATAATCTGTAGCAATCAATACACGCCGACAACGCTTTAGCTGGGTTTTAATAACCGCTATCTGTGCCTTTTTACTTGCAGTAGGCTTCATTTTCATTTGGGTAGGTAGGATAGGTAAATCTGCCATCACCCATTTTTTGAACTTGGGATCATATGCTGCTGGCTCATCAAGTTCGTAAACATGGCCAATCCCCCAAGTAATGATGTAGCCAGCGCCTTCGGCATAACCCGTTTTTTTGGTTTTTATGCCAAGGGCATCAATATAAGCAGCACCTTGACTGGGCTTTTCGCATAAAATTAAATCCATCAATTTAGTATCACTCAGTAAAAAAATTTACTAAATGATATCGACTTTTTGGATGTAGTTATCTTTTAGACTTAGCGAAAATTTAAGCGTCGAGGTATAGATAGGAATGAGTCATTCTAAGAACTGAAACAACAGCAAGTCTTGCTTCTACAGATTTAGCAATATTAGGTCCGAGCAAATCACTTAACTCGGAAAAAGGAATGTGGTGTTCTCCTGAACGGAGATAGAATTTCCGTCTGTTTAACACAATACGGACAAGTTCGAATTCTGTACCCGAGAAGTACTTTTTTAGCAATAGCGTTTCATTTGACAGGTATGACTCAAGGGCCGTCTCAAATTCTTGAGTCCGGCCCGTAAGCACTATATTGAGCAAAGCATTAAAGTGGATTATCGCTTCGTTCATTTTAAGATTGTTGAGCTACGATAAAACTCGCCAAAGGCATGATCTCACCGAATTTATTTTGAGTTAATTGCCATGCTTTTATCATAGCATTCTCATCATCACAATCATCACTTTGTTTTACTTGGTCCAGCACTTGACAATAGTAGCCATAAATCCCGTATTCGACCTTGGCACTCAGAGTGTGACCGCTATCAAGCTTTACGCCTGAAAACGCCCTCAATTCTCTAAATCGTAAAATCTCAGCATCCGGCCACCATTTAAAAAATAGGTCATGGCCAATCCCTGCATTTACAGCATTATATTGCTTGGTCAAAGTGAAACTTTGGTCCTGCAGCTGATCAACCTTTCTATTTAAACGCTCACACTCGACAGTGTTTAATGAGAAGTGCAGCGAATAGCGAGTAGAGAGTGATTCAGCATAATGCCTTACGTGAAAGAGGGGTTCATAGTTATGTAAGTGACTAGCGATAGTATGCCAAAACACAAATGATAGACCTTTGTCAGTCGCTGACATGGAGTGTTCATCATCATGTTCTTTCACTGATAGACAAGACATTAAGGGGTCAATCAACTCAGTAAAATAATTAGGACATATGGAGACCAATTTTTCCGCTAACAAAGAAGGTATGATTGTTACATTAGCAAGATCCGAAGGATTCATAATCGACAGCATTTGCAAAATAGACTTAGTAGCCTCTTCCATCGCTACTTGCTCTACAGAAGAGTCACACCCTATTGTTTTGGCTATTTTCCTATAATGGCTAGGACTATATCTAGGCCATCTCTTTACAAATTCTCCAACAGAAGTACCTTTTGAAATAGCGTCCAATTGCGTAGCAACTTCTACTGTTTGACGTTCTGCGTCAGCAAATGACAAGTTCAAATGCAACGAAAACGCCTTATTTAAGTTAAATTTTAAGACATAACCATCTTCCAATAACGAATCAACATCATCAAAAGTCGACGCCAATGGTTCATAGGTATGTTTCATTTTAGAAAGCGTCAAAAAATAGCACCGAACTAACTCTAAATCTTCTTCACCAAGTTCAACTGAATCGTCAATCTGAGTGACTTCAATACATTTAGCTAACGTTCGTAAATATAAATAATGCAGTGAAGGAGCTGTTTTTGTAATAGCTCTGACTACATTATGGGGCAAAATCTGAATGTTGCGCAAACAATGATCAGGCAAAATTGCTATAAGTCGGATCATCTCACTCACAGCTGCACACTGGGCTGCGAGCATATCAGCACAAATCTCAGCATCATTCGATACTAAGTCTCGTCCATGCATACGTACCTCAACTGTTATCTTACTCAGGGCGTCACCATTCACCTTGAGTCACCAATTTCTAACGAAGGTATTATATTGTCGAGCGAATATTAAACAAGCAAAAATTATTCAAAACGTCATTAATACGTCACTATTACTACTATTTGACAACTACATCATCAAACTCAACATTTACAGAATTAGCAATGTTAAATGTATCTTTAGTCAAATATGTTTCCACCTCTTTCACTCTAAATACCATAACAATATCTTTACCATTGTTTAACTCGACATTGTTTCTTTCATTCAGGAAAGTCAATTTTTGTTGTCGTATATAGTTAAGAATTTCATGACGCGAACTTTCTAGACCAAGCTTCCGCAATCTGACTTTATAAGTATTTAGCGTGATCATTATTCCATTTTCAGATGATATTTCCCCAGTCGCTCTTGACACAGGTTTGATGACCTTAAAGAGATCACTATTTTCAGCCACATCACGAATGATGTTAGTAATTGCTTCGCTAAGATTAATTGGCTCTGACTTATTTGATTGAACACTGCTTTGTTCTTCTGTCGGTACTTTCAATTTTAATTTTTGCATTACAGGAGACATAGCAAATAATGAATCTGATTCACCTATTGGG
This sequence comes from Shewanella sp. M16, assembly GCF_018224605.1. Lineage (NCBI taxonomy): Bacteria > Pseudomonadati > Pseudomonadota > Gammaproteobacteria > Alteromonadales > Shewanellaceae > Shewanella > Shewanella sp. M16. The sequence continues at coordinate 11,138 of NZ_JAGTUL010000031.1, forward strand.
GCGGGAGAATCTTCAGATTTTTTGCATTGCAAATTTTCCTCAACAGAAACCGCAGCTGGCTCAACGGCAGCCTTTTGGCGTGAACCACTGATTTTGCTGAATAAATTGCTAACTTCAGGAGTTACCTTTAATGGTGTTCGATCGGTGGATGCTACAGTATTTGGCTTTTTCGTTTCACTTACGGAAGAGGACTGTGAGGCCACCGCACTTTTATTCAGTGTGGGAATTTTTAATGTTACGGTACTTTCTGAACTCTGTTTTTCGGTCTCACGAACACTCGTTACTGAGCTGTTTTCGTTTGAAAAGTATTCAGTTACAAAGCGATCAACGGTACTACCATAAATACCTTGCACTGCCTCATCTTTATCCTCTAAATGCCGATAGACCAGTTTAAGCATATCCGGAAACATACCGTACCACTGCATCGTCATTGGTGAATTGTAAAATAGATCATTTAAAATATTAAACCTCAAGCCTATTGTTACATCTGACGTTAATACGTATGCCTGATGGTTAACCTTTCCAACAATTTCAAAAGATTTGAATAAATAATCCTGGTATGGTGAAAATGTGTATAGTTCTCCTTGATGTTGAACCTGGACCCCAACCCCAATGCAAGCAGTTGCTACAATGCGTGTCAGATACATGATCATCAATGAACAAGTTGATATTTCTCGATACCGCTGTAATGAATTAGCATCAATTTCTGTTGGTATCGTTAATCCCCTACGATAATTAAACATCATCAACAGATGGTCGAGCATTCGTTCGATATCATCTTCACCCTTTCCCGCATTGACCAAAATATCAACACTACGATTAATTAAATACCCATATATTTTTTTATACAGGTCTTCTGATAATCTGCTGTGATGACGGTTTTTAGCCAGAAAGATTTCAACATTACTCCGTTTAACCTTTAGATTTAACTCCTTAATACCCCCGCTTCCTTTGCCCCCCTTCTCAGTTTTTTTCCGGAAAAACATTTTCGACTCCTTCAAGCATAAATACTTTGATTAATTCCTGTTTTTTAGTATCCCAGTTAGACGGAATGATCCCAATTGCATCATGTAAATTCTTTATAGAAGACCGAGTGAGATACATAGAGGCCACTAACCTCATTTTATTCTCATTTTCTGGTTCATAACCGCTGATCACAAGTGCATCGAGGCAAACTTGAGCTAGGTATGCAGGACACATATGCTTTCTTTGTAGGATCTTATCTATACGTTCAGAATTAAACGGGAATCGCTCAGAAGAGGGAACATGATAACTCATCCCCCCCTTCTCAGTTACCATTGCCCACGCTCGTTCAATGCCGAGGCTCATCGCCACATCAATCACAAACGAAATTCGCTCGTGCAAAGCAAATTGTGCCATCTCAGCATTGATTTTCATTACTCATACCCGACAATTAAAATTTCTTTTTCTGCGAGTGAAACCATAATTATTCCATCATCAAATTCCACGGGAACTAACCCATCGTCATTAGGCTTAATACCTAAATTAATACGCCCGAATTGAGATTTTGATGTCTTTTTATCCTTGACTGAAATATTAACAATAGCTTGAGTTACTGGACGTTTTACAAACCCTTCAATACCAGCACCTTGCGATGAACCAACCCAATCAGTTTGAAGTTCTATGCCGTCAGTATCAGTGCCATCGGTGTCAGTGCCGTCAGTATCAGTGCCATCGGTGTCAGTGCCGTCAGTATCAATGCCGTCAGTATCAATGCCGTCAGTATCAGTGCCGTCAGTATCAGTGCCGACAGTATCAGTGCCGTCAGTATCAGTGCCGTCAGTATCAATGCCGTCAGTATTAATGCCGTCAGTATCAATGCCGTCAGAATTAATGCCGTCAGTATCAATGCCGTCAGTATCAGTGAAATCGGCATCAGGACCTGAATTTGAACTCGGGAACTGATCAAAATGAGTACTGGAATCCAGTTTTTCAACTGCTTTCCCATTACCCTCAAGGGTATCTTTCAATTTTGAAACGAAATCCAACGTTACCATTTCAGCCGTTATGGACTTTAATTTTTCGTCAATAAATACTGGATGTTTTTTGGCTAATCGCGCCAAATCAGATACAGCACGTAAAGACACATCAGCATCTAAATACTGGCCAAATAATTCAACGTGTTTGCTTTCACCGATCACCATATAATATGAAACGATGGCTTGTCCCAACCCCGTCGATTTTGCGATTTGAGTACCACTTAGCTTAAAGTCCGACTTGGCTTTCATGATGGCATTCATTAACTCACGATTTTTAAAACTTTTTCTCGCAGTATTTTCAGCCACTTGGTTTAACCATAGCTCACTCGGTTCAAACTCTTTTACAACCACATCAAGATATTCAATTTGAGCCAACTCAGCTCCGCGCCATCGGCGTTCACCGAACGCAATAATATATTTAACTCCATCAGGCAGTAGTAACGCCTCTTCAATAGTTGGTACTCGTACAGTGATATTTTCCAATATGCCCTGTGAACGAAGTGATTCCGCAAATTCTTCTAGATCATCGAATTCTTTCCGTGGCTGATTTGGATCAGGTGCGCATTCTGTGCGAGCAACCCGCTTTACCACGGTCCCCGTAGCTCCGGCTTTTTCAATTAAACTTTTTAACCCACCAGTTTTTCTCGTCATTTGCATAATCAACCTCTGTATCTGTTATTTCGCATCAATGCCAAATTTAGCCAATGCTTCACTTAATGTTTTACGCACTTTTGAAGCCACAGCAGCATCATTCCCCCCTGGCGGCTTTCGCCAAACTGGGCGGCTTGCATCAATCGCATTAGTGATCGAGCCGGAGTTTGGAATACAATTTTTAGTCATAAAATCACCTAGCTGTTCCCTAAGAGATTCCAGTTTTGACTGAGTAGCTTTGGTTTTAAAATCAATACGATTAGGCACAACAACTAATTCACATTGGGGATTTGAAGATCGAATTGAGTCGTAAGTATCTAGAAACTCAGCTAAACCGATTTCTGAATAAAGCTCTGCGTTTATAGGCGTGATAATGTAATCGGCAGCAAACATGGCCACTAATTGCCGAATGCCCAACTGGGGTGAACAATCTAAGACCACATAATCAGAATCACATTCTAGAGCATATTGCCTGATCCTTTCCGCCACCTTCAGTGATAACTCCAAATCCAAGCTATCAGTTTCGGCTAAAGCATCTTTATGAGCGGGGATGCACTTAATACGCCCGTCATAATAAGTACCGAACACCGGTGGTACATCGATAGCTTTTGGAAACGGGAGAGACATATCCCAGTCAATGTGGCTACCATGTTGGTCTTGGACCATTGTCCAACCAAAAAAGGCCGCACTTGTTTGAGCGGGTTCCCAAGAAAACTCACCAGAGTAATAAGCGTCTTTATTTCTTACCAAAAGAGATAACGTCCCGTTACATTGCGGGTCAAAATCAATGAACGTTACGCTGTGGGATGGACGCTTTACCGTCTGCGATTGGTATGGATAATTGTCTTCAGCAAGAAGATAAGCAACATGCGTTGCAATGAATGTTTTTCCAACACCGCCCTTTTGAATAGCGGTCGCAATAATTTTAGTGTGTTTCATATCTTACCTCGGTATAAACCTAATCAATTAGCATAGAGCTGTGTGCATATTGCACACAAGGATAATACCACTTTCCAAGTGTACGTCAACATTTTGCATTCGTTCTTTTCGGAATGATGTTTGAAAGATAAAAAGGGCCATAAACAAGGTAAATTAGGTGTATTCGCATGAATGCTATGTGCCATGAGGTCAACAATATGCCAATATTTAAACGCTGGTTTTTAGAAAAGTTTAAAACCCCTGAATCGGTTTGCGCTCACTATTTGCGCTCATTGGAAGAAGTTGCAGCTTCAATTGGCGCATCGCTTCCCAGTGATTTCTTAGATAAAATGCAATTAACTACATCAAAAAATGGCAAACACATTTACTTGCCGGATCAAAAAGGACAGAGGATAAAAAAACATTACTACACTGCATTTTTAGGGGAGACAGGGTTACAAGAAAAGGTTGAAATTCCAATTTTAAGCTTCAAATCCTATCGTCTTCCAGGCTATACAACCTGGAGTCCTGCTAAGTTGCTTTGGCAAGACTTCAAGAATGAAAAACGAGTTAATGGCAACAAGACCTCTCAGGCTGAAGTCGACAATCGCTATGAGGAATCTCTAAAGCAAATAAAAGAAAGAAGCAAAATACTTGAAGAACAATATGCAATACTCACTACAGAAGCACAAAAAGCGGCTGCTAAGTTAGCATTGACTCAACTAGGAAAGAATTTTTCAAAGCGTGTAACAGACCCTTCATACTGGTTTGGCATTAATGGTTTAGAACCTAGGCCAGAAGCGGAATATGAATGTTATCGTTCAGCCAGCGGTAGGGTTTACATCAAAGACACTGAATCTTGGGAGACTCGATTTGGGGCTCAGTGTCGAGATATGCTCATTCCGGTATACAACAGCAAAGGAGCGCTCAGTACAATCCAAAAAATCACTCCTTCTCAATTTGGAAGCGCCAAAAAAACATTCATCCCTTTTTCGGAGACTCAAGGATGCTTTACCATTGTGAGTAAAGACATCAATCCTAATCTATTTGTGATTGGAGAAGGGTATAAAACAGTACGAGTTTATGATCACGCTAATACTTTTAGAGATATAAAATTTACGGCTATTTGCGCTTTTTCAGCCAATAATTTACCGTCAGTTGCACAACTGCTTTGTAGCCAATACCCAGATGCCACCATTTTGTTTGCAGAAGACAATGATGAAACTGGCCATTACTACGCTAAAAAAGGCCAGGAAACAATTGACAGTAAATACCCTCCTATCCCCGCGCCAAATCTCTTTAAGGGCTCTGATTGGGCTGATTTATGCAGACACAACTCAATCAACGAAGTAGCGATGAAATTTAACGAGGCATTAGACAGTATTCTATCGTTAGGAAGCAAATAACACATTCAATAATAAAAAGCCCATTTTATGATGGGCTTTTTATTGTTTTACCATTTTATTATTTTTCTAGTGATGCTTTGAAGGTTCGAATAATGAAGCATTAGGGTGTTCATCAAGTCTCTTCAAAAATTGACTATCTTCGATAAACGTATCAATAGGAGCTGGTCTGCCAATCCAAAAACCCTGAACGGCTGTGACGCCTTGATCGATTAAAATGTCATGCTCCATTTTCGATTCGATACCCTCAGCAATCACATCCAAATCGCTTGACGCTAATTTCAAAATTGCTGACAGTACTTCGGTTCCAATGTCTGCAGACACCAGAGCCCCCATTGCTTTACTTTTCACGATACGCTTTGTCAATGAACGATCGAGCTTTAAGGCTGTCACGCCTAAATCCAATAAATTTAACCAGCTATAGCGTCCTCCGAAGCCATCTAGAGAAAAATGGTAGCCTTTCTCACTAAGCTTTCGGAATACAGCTTCAATAGCGCCAAAATCAGCGTCATTGCCATCCGCAAGTTCTATCTCGATTCTAGAGACATCATTAATTTCAGCAAAATTTTCGAAAACTTTTACAATATCTGGACGAATAAACGTCGCGGAATCAATGTTAAAAGTAACAATAATGTTGTCACCAAACTCCCGACTCAACTTTGAGCGAGTTGCAAAAGCTTCGCTCAACAAATATTCAACGAATACTTTTCCTGCCCCTTGTAAATTTAAAGAGTCGATGAACTCTGAGGGCCCCAAGAGCCCATGAGGCGAATGCCATCTCGCTAACAATTCTACACCTCGTAAAATATGCCGCGATTTTAAAGACTTATCGCATTTATATACACCCTGCACATAAGTCACTATCTTTTTATTTTGAATTTCTTCAACAAAATCAATTTGATCATGCTCACCGCCGGAGTGTACTCGCTTTGCGGAAGGCATTAAGTCATCAAGTCGCTTTAAAAGCTCTTCAGAACCTTTAGAGTCATCTGGATATAAAACACAACTCAAGCGAATATTACGGTCGCTGCGAGTAGTAATTGAAGTACGCAAATGCTTGATAATGTTTTCACGTTCCTCTTTTTCTTTAACGGATACCAGCATCTCAAGTGTTGAGACACCCGTTCTAAGAATTATCTTACTGCTTGCAAACCCTCGATCCAGAGCGCCCCTATAAATATTGAAAGCGGCCTCTGCCGCTGTAAAACCCTGCTTATTAAGCAGTTGTGAATATGAATCAAACTCAATTTTGACAATTGCAAATCGTTTACACTGTTCTTTGAAATTATCGACCCATTGCAACGTTGCTGCGGGTTCGTAAATTGGCATAGTTGGATAATCGCCTGTCATTCAAGTTTTTCCTTTGCTTCGCAAGTGATAACGAACAAAGGATACACGGCCCATAAAGTAATGACGCATTCAGACAAACTGTTTTCTGAAAGATCTACTGTCTCGCACAATCGCTACTATAGCAGCATAAAAAAACATGAGGCATTCACTTATGGAAAATTCAAATCATAACAACTGCAAGAAAAAAGCCAAGCACTTGTTAACCCCTGCCGATGCAATCCTTGCGCTGAGGCGGCTACTACTTGAACTGCCTGGCTTGAACCAAGCACATCTTGCATACGCGCTAGGGGTAAGCCCAGGGCAACTCAGTAAAGAACTATATCACTTATCTCAATGCGCTCTCGGAAATGAGGAAGCCTGTAAAAAATACAATTCGAGATCGAAATTTATGCGATTGCTTTACGTGTTGGATATGTGGACACCAACACTGCGCAAGGAGTATATGCGAGATGCATACATTAATGCAGCATCCAACTCACAAAGCAGTTGGACCGTTGGCGTCAGCAAAGAAGACTTATCTAGGTTTTCATCAGAAGTCAGTTTTTTGCTTGATGAAGGAATAGTCTTCCGTGGCCAAGCTTTCAAGCTAAAAACAAACACAGAAGAAGTCTAACAGGAAAGAGGTATTTATGTATCGTTCTGATATTTACAAAATTGCAGCGGGTGCGATATTTAGTGTCGCTATTATACTGGCTCAACAAATACAAATCGAAAAACAGACAACAGTATTATCCGAACAAATGGCAAAAAAAATTGATAATGCTAACAAGACATCTCAGAGTTCAAGTAATGATGGACTGATCGAACTCGCCACTAATTCACGTATGTCTTCCATAGTGGCCTATCAACTAACACAACAGGATAGCTCCATCAATCAACTTCAAAAATCAGGTTATTTAAACGCATTAGCACAAGAACTTCGTCAGGATTATATCGATGACAATATATATGCCCGATTAAATAAACTTAGTGCAAATACAAGCTTTGAGTACAAAGACTTAGGCAGTGGGATTAAACTGATAAGGGACAAATGGTCATCATCAATTGCTATTGGCTCTCACTTTGATAAATCCCCATCCGCATCTTTATTGATAGCAGGGGAAGCTATCCCTGAGCCGAGATGTACTGAAGGGACTCGGCCATACGTTGCTTATGCCTTGGCAGTAAACAGCCGAACTAAACAACTAGAAGGAGCTGACGTTAAAATTGTGACTGAGACAGTCCCATCGACTCAATATCGATTCGAAATACATTCTCAGGATGGGAATATCACCACTGCTATCGACAGTCTACAGTATCGCATTCTAGTCGACATAGGTTGCACAAAAGATAAAAAAGAAGACTTCAGTGACATTACAAACCAACAATAGAATGTTTTGCAATGCAAAACATTGGTCAAATTATAACCCGCCCACTCGCGTAGACGGGGACAGTGCGTTGTTCACCGGACCCACTTCCTAAAGTACATTACCTTACATCGAGATATAAAAAAACCCTCGCCTCATTAGCGGGGGTTTTTATTGATTACGTAACCTTCATCATGCAACTAGCAAATTATTTTGCTGTTTTATTGCGGCGATAAAGCTATCAACCGTTTCACCTGATGGCAAAATATCGATGGTCGGATAGGCATTTTCTAAAGCAATGACTAAACCAGATGAATCATTCGAATGGAAACCAAAACTCAATTCATGGTTCTCACCGCGATAAAAAATCCAATCGCAAGAGCCTGAATCAGTAATCCATTCGAAAGCAACAGCTAATGGATTTTCAATCATCTTTTCTGCGAACCCCACAGCAGCATCATATGCATAATCATCGGTATGCCGATAATTACGTTTTAGTCGATAAAACTGCCCATTAATCAGCAGTCTTATTAACAAATGCCGACTTATTTTACGGGTCCCCATAAAAGCACTTAAATCGGTAATCGGCTTATATCGTTCGATCCGATAGGGCGAGATACAATCAATTGCCTTCTTTTCACTACGATATATAACAAGCTGAGTACCATTTACATTAGCTTTCCAAGTACTACCCAACTGGTTATCATTATAACGTTGGCGTTGAGAAGTAAACTCAATACCAAATATCTTCACAGTAGCAAATAAATCGTTCATGCGGCTATGTTGATTATACTCAGCGCGAGCTCCTTCTATTGCAGCTTGTAGCTGTTTATAAGTTTGAGCCCAACACCATGTACTCTTATCAACACCAGGACACGTTTGGAGTAAAGAGGATAAATGACGAGAATGCTCTTCCCAATCACGCCCCCAACTTTCTACTCTTAATGTGTATTCTACAACTGACTTCCCGCGAGTTCCGGCATCGGTGATGTCACTCACTCGAACATCACTGTCACCCGTATACCAACTTACGACATAATCACTATTATCGAGTTGGAAATATGCAGCGTTGCATTTTTTAGCACGACAACGAGCATTCTTGGAGTACTCACAAGACGGGTCAATACCAGGCAGATCTTCTCCTTCACGCATTGAGAAAAATTCAGCTAGTAACCTAGAACGAGTGGAAAAAGATGGCATTTTTGCTTTGAATAGAGGATGCCCTTCATTCAATTCATATAACCAATCTTTTACTCTTTCTTTAGCCTGATTGGTTGTTTCAGAATGAGCTTCAACAACGCTCTCAAACTGATCCAATCCAAACTTTTCAATCACATTAAAATGTGAGTTGACCAGCTTCATAGTCTCATTATCGCCACCTTTATCAGGATGCGATTCTATTGCTTTCCGGCGATATGCTTTTTTGATTGCAGCCGCTGTAGCATTTTTTACTCCATCAAAGCCAAAAAATGCTAGCGCCAATTTCACACTTGCAGTCATACTTTTCATAATTTATGATCCCTTAATTGTGTATTTTTTGTAGCCAATGGGCTGTTTGTTTACCTAGGAATCATATCGCTGATTAGGTTATTTTCTCAACATTGAAATTGTTCAGAGGAAATTATTGCTTGTTTCACGCGAAACTCGCAGGAGAAAAGAACGCGAAAAGAAAAGCGGCCCAATTGTAAGCCGCTATTCTTAATAGACTATTATTGCACTCGCTGTTTTGCCTCTCTGATTATTCGCATGAAGAGGTCCCAATCACTAAAAGGCATAGCCTGAAACTTTACACTGTGACCCCTTGCAATTTTATCTGCAATTGTTACCATGTTTTGTACTGACATTAGTTTTTCCTCTGTTAGTGCATTTTTAAAACGAACATGATCTTCTTGGCGGTTGACATGTTCGGTTTATCAATTTGATTTAGCCAACAATTCGACAATAAAACTTTCTATTTTGACAACATCTTCTTGTGTAACGCGAGACATCTCAATAAATCGCTTAGTTCCCACTTTTCTTGTCTTTACCCAAGTATCCTTGTTGATATCAACAATCTTGATAGGCTTGTCAGTATTGATTTTTTGTTTAATATCAGACTCTTCGCATATAAACTGAAACACTTCTTCGTTTGTGGTTCCAGCCTTAATATTGAGTTTTGCAATAAATTCAGTTAAAGGCCACTGATTGTTATGCAGTTTTTTCATTATCTTTGAAAGCTGCGAAAACTGTGTATACGTTATTTCACGAGGATTAGGGAATAACTGAATAATCTCTGAAGGAATTTCCCAAGCAGTAATAGCCTTAGAAATAAGCCCTTTGTTATACCCCTCATTTTCAGCAATTTGGTCATACGTTAATGTTGGATCGGTTATGCGTAATTGCTCAAAGTACCGCCCAAGATCACGCAAAGAGAATTTTTCAGCACTTGAAATTTCTTTTATCAATTGCTTCACTTCTGCCTTACTTAATGTCTCCAAGCAATACCACAGATCAAGACCTACATTTGCAAAAATCGCTGACTTTCGACGACGAGATCCATCAACCACGCTATAGCGATCATGAATTTTTTGGGCAATCGCAGGTTGAAATTGATTATGCTTAATCGATTCGATAATTGGAGCAAGTGACTCTCTGGTTAACTCATCTCCAATACGTATATTCAAATCTTCAACATACGTAAGCTCTTCCACATTTTCAGCATCAACATGGACAAAAAAGAACTCTACCGTGCGTCCTGATTTAAATTTAATTTTTTTTGATACTGCCGTATCAACGTCATTAGCCATATGCCTATTACGACCAATCGGAATTCTCGGGGCCATTATTTATTCCTGACAAAATTTATATGGTTAAATAAAGCTATCGCAAAATCTTCAATAGCTTCTTTTGCGGCTTTAAGCGCTTTTATGTCACCAGCATATGCCGCAGGGTTGACACTAATCACTGTGTCAAACGTTTCACCACAACGCTGAAATGCAGAAAGATTTGGAATAACGGCATCGAGCAATTCCGCACGAAAAATTTCTTTCGCAATTGCTTGTGACTCCATATCTTGCGGAGTCCTTGTGAATTTAGACATAAAAGCTACATGATGTTTTGGTAGTTCAGCCACGCCAGCATCCATCAAGCGATTAAATATTGCAGGTAAGCGGCCTACATACTGCAATGTTGAATGTAAATCGACTTGTGCAGGGGGGAGGGGAGTCACCATGATATCTGCAGCGGCTATCGAGTTATTCAGAAAATAGTCTAAGTGAGGACCGCTATCGATAAGAATAAAGTCATAATCACCACATAACTTATTAATTACATGCTCTTTTAAGAGTAAATTTGGGTTTTTATCGGGAAAATGCTCATTGCAATGCGTTAACCAATCAGAAGCTAAAAATCCATCGGCAATGGAAGACACCATCACATCAACATTTGGAATAATGGTAGGCTTTACATAGTGCTCTTTTAATTCTTCCACATCGATGTCATGCAGCATCGCTTGAGCTGCTGTGTAATCAACTGCCCCCATTGAATACTTCGAATTGAGAAACATCGTAGCTGACGATTGAGGATCTAAGTCAATAACCAAAACTCTCAAATCTTCCTTTATTAGATTTGGATGCACACGCAGAGCTTGAGCAATATGGACACAACTGACTGTTTTAGATACTCCACCTTTCAAGGAACTTATAAATAAAACACAAGCTTCAGGATGAGAATCTGACCATGATTTAAATCCTCTATGACGATAAATATCGATCACTTGTTCCACAGTTAAATCATATACTTCAGCGCCACCACTTTGCTTTTTAGCAAAACTGTAGCCAGAACTCTCCATTTCACTTACGGATTTATCTACAATTGCACGACTCATACCTGGCAATCGAGCTACCGCAGCCTTTGTGAAGGTGAGATGGAATTTGGTAAGACCAAATTCTGACTTTTGGTCTTCCACATCGGACGACATTGCCTTTAGTTTTTTTCTGGCGACTAAAGCAGAATTATCGAAAATTGTTGATTTCACTTAGACCTCACATGCAGCATTTTCTGAATAAAGCGATTATGCTGCATGCAAGCGCATTTGTACACATGTTTATCGAAAATAGTTTATTTAGCCCTGTAATGATAAAAATATTAGGCAAACACTTTAATTATCATTCAAGACAAAACGATTAAACCATTGTTTTAAAGGGCATTTATCAGCATTAACATTTGTTGTTTCTCATGAAACTCGCAAGGAAATTTGCAATGCAAAATATGATTGCCTTCGGGGAATAAAAAAACCGCCCCAGTTGGGCGGTTTATAAGCTTTTTAGTAAGGATTAAGCGGCTACTTGCGATTTTTGACTTTGAAGCAAAAATGAAGTCTGAACACGTATAAACTGACCAATGGCTTTAGCCAAAGCAATAAACGCACAATATATGACTGATTGCCCAAGCAACTCATGCTGAGTCGTCCTACAGACGCCTTCAACAAAATTGAATGGGATAGTTTTCAATTTTGCATGCTCTATTGGCAAAAATAACCTCGAATGCTCAATAGAGTAGGGCGATTGTAAATACTGGTCACACGAGCCGCCTTTGTGATAAAGGCGACGAATAGTGGTTACACTACTCTCATTGCCATTATACATAGAACGTTTAAAACCTTTATTATCGGCCTTATCCCGACTCTCCTTCAGAGCCAAATATTCATACAGCTTCCACTCTTCACTTTCTTCCGGTAAAGAAACTAATACTTCAGCAATAGACGCCTCCTTTTGCCGAAGCGGTACAACTAATGAAAAATCGAAAGTCATATCTACATGATCAACATCAGTTATAAACACGACAGATAACCTATCCCGATTTTCAAGAGCCCCCATTTCATTGCCGTTAATACAAGATTGACTCATCCTGTACCCCCAACCAGCCATCACCGACGAAATAACAGCAAAGCTGGCAGTAGAGGCATAATCCATCACATTTTCAAATATGACTAACCACGGTTGAGTTTGCTTCACGAAATTAAGGGTATGAAAAAAACAATCACCCGCAGACTCGTCATCCTCTGCAATTGAAAGCTTCTTTTTTGATTTACCCGCTTTCGACGCAGCAGTGCAGGGGATGCCAGCAACAAACACGTCGAGTTTGCATTCGCCTTTAAAATCAATGTCTCTGTCAGATGAGTTAATGATGATTGAATCATCTCTTAACAACTCTGACTGATTCCTTAAAAAGACATCTACATAAGTAGGCTCTGATTCTACGGCTACTTTAAGATAGCTATCAAATCCAGAAAGTTTGAGTCCTTGATGAATAGCATTATCAAGAATACCCGCACCAGTGTATTGACTACCGCAAACTAATGTTTCACCAGAAGCAAGCTTAGATTGCATTCTTTCAGCACGTTCTTTACGTTGAACTTCGCCACTGTGCAAAGTAACTTCAATACCATGCTTTGATACAATAATTCGCAGCTTACAACCGACCCAAAAGACCTTTAGTAAATCTTCATCCCTTAGTTCTAATAGCGGTTTTGGCTCACCAATAGTGCCCTTGCGAGGATTTCTAACACTAACCCTACCATCTGCATCGGTATCTTCAGTCACTTTAATCAACCGTAAGCGACCATTAGCTATATCGAGGTGCTTTCGATAAAGTTCATTTGGCAAAAAAGCATTAGCCAGTCTTTTTCCCTCTAACCATATTGCAGGTTTTCCACGGCGTTCCTGAATATGAGTATTGATAATAATGTGCATAGATTCTATTCCTTTTTTTGTGGCCAATGGGCCAATTAGCGATTACGTCACCAGGTTAACAGTCGACAAAATCTAGTCAATCCTCAAATTTCCTATAACCATCTGTTAAGAAGGATAGTGGTGTTTAGTTTACTAAAGTGTCAGACTCGTTTTTCCTCATTTGTTCATGGCTGCTTTTACGCGCTTGACGGTTGAACGTCCTTTACCTGTAAATTCTGCGGTTTGGTTGATAGAGCGTCCACGTTCTAAACTGGTAACAATATCAGAGTGCTTTATTAAAAAATCGTCAGTGCTGACGGTTGAGCCTTTAGGACGACCAAACTTAGCGCATTCGCGTTGGGTTAGCTCGATGCCACGTTTAGAAGCTGCTAGGCGTTTTTCTTCATACTTCCAACGGCCTGTAACAATGAATCGTTCTGCTTTGTTGAATGGTTCAGAGTTATTAGTGAGCATGGTAAATTCTGCTTTCAATCGCTTTAATGATTTGGCATCAAGTACTAAGTATTCCGTGTGGGAGCCAATGTTCGCTAACTGATTGTAGTAACGATGAAAAACATACTTTTCAACGTGACCACAATTCGCAACTTTGCGCAAAATAGTGCTTTTTATTACGGTTTTGCCTGTAGCCTTTTCTAGATCGAGTGCTGTTTCTTTCAAGCGTTGATCTGGCGCTCTCGATGTTCTCCCAACTTTATGAATCACGGCATTATCCGCTAGTTGGTACTCAAACAGATAGAGTGAAGCTTTGAGAATAGCTTGCTGACGGTGCGCCTCAATTTCAAGCCATGCTCGATGCTTTGTGCCTTGCTCTATTTCTTCGCGCAAGATGTGGATGCGCATTTGTAAGTTGTTGCGCATCCACTGGCTAAACCCTAGTAGCGGTAAGCTGCCAAGGATAGTTCTCGCGGTATCGGTAAAGATGAGATTATCTGTGTAGTTGTCCCGATTAAACAATTCTGCTTTTGCTGCGCGTGGAAACCGATGCAATCCAGACTTCCAGTGCTGAAATACGTTTGGCGACTTGCTATCCGCTTGATAGCCGTCTTTTAAAGCGTTGATGATTTCTAATGGATAGTTGAGGTGAAAGTGGTGCCATGCAGGGATTTGCGGGATCTCATTCAAAGACTCGTTGCAGGTCTCACCATCGTGGCGAAAGTGAGCCGCCTTAGTTTTGCCCTTCACAGCAATTAACGGGCAGAGACAGAAAGGGCAGGACAAATCACCCTTACCTGATTTCTGCGAGTCGACGTGGTAAAAGTTGCCTTGCGTATCTTTGCCAAGGCTTAAATATACAGACATATAGAACCATACTTTTTTGAACCCATCTTAATTGTAGTTTATGTGGGTTCAAATAAGTATGCAAGTTATAACCTGTGGGAGAGTAATAAAGTCTCTATGACATAACCTTATTAACAGAGCACCTATGCGAACTCTGCCATTCTAGTATCAAACTGCAGCATCGCCATTAATCACTGTATCTAAAAATGGAATAGTAGTAGCAACAAGCTTAATGTAATAGGCATCGTCGTAACTAAGTATCTCAGTAAGGTTTTCTTTTGCGTCAGATTGCGGCATTTCATCAACCAAATGCTTCAATGAATCCTTGCTTTGTATTACTGACAATAAATCATCTACCGAAGGCCAGATTTTTACTTGTTTCAAAGAATTAATAAATTGACCACACTGATGTCTTAACTGAAAAATCACTGAATCATGCTGTTTAATGTTTACCATATATGTTTACTCCAAAAATTTAGATCAAGTCCAAATATTAACAGCAAAAAGCAAGCTGCCTAGTTTCAGAAGTTTTAATTACAAAGTTTTCGACGTTTTTCAGGCATTTCATAAACTTTGAGTTCATATTTGCATTGCAAAAATCTCGGGCTGCCCCCGAACCCGCAAGCCAATGATCTAGCGCAAAAAATTTTGCACTGCGCCCAATGGCTGTCAATTTAGACTAAGTGCATTTTGGCAAAGATCTGTCATTTTATAACAAAGTACCGCTACATCTGCCGATTTTTGAAATTTTAGCTTTGCATTAATGGCAGATTTCACCATTTAGTTTACGTTGTTGCAATTTAAATTGCTGTTACTCGACCAGATTCAACATATCGTAAACCGACTATATGATCAGTGTCTTTCCAATATCTATTCCCGTAAACTTGAACTTTCAAGCGACCATCTGGCATTGCTTTTAAAATATGGCATCGCATTTTATAGAGTTTCCCACCACGACCAATAGCGTGACGGCATTGCAGCAAATGTGTCGCATTGTTGTTGGATGCCAAAATAGATCTAAAATGAATAGCCCTGCATACCGCATATTTGAGGATAGACACCCGAGTAAATGACAAAATAGTTCTAAAATTAAAGCCTTTTGCGCCTTTGCTGGAAAGCTATTAATTTACTGAGAAATCCAAGGTCACTAGGTTTTTCAATTAGTTAGTAAATTATCAAAATCTGCAATTTAGATCTTTTTTGTCCACTTTAGAGCTATTTTGTCCGACCACAATTGTCTGCGGTTAGTACCAGTGTTTCTTCAGCCATAGATTTTCTGTTCTATTCGTTATCGTTGACAAAGAGCAAATGAGACAGAGAGCGAATAAAACATTCACCGTCATGCCATTTTTCTACAATTTCATGTTCGATATTGTTCTCTTTTAACTTTTCGATGAAAGCAGTTGCATCACAATCTTCTTCAAGATAAATAGTCTTGCAATCATCGCTTATATAAGAGAACGCCGAAACCTTGTCAGCTAAAATACTGTCGACTAATTCAGCGGGAACTTCTAACCAAGCATGGGCATGATCTTCGTGCATAATAAATTTCATACATCCCTCGAGTTCGTTTTGAGAAATTCGTTATCTACTTCCTCACCTTGAATTGCGCGGCCAAGACTATGGAAGAAACCCGCATTTTTACCATTACGCTCAACATTGTGCTTAGACATGCTTTCAAATACATTAGGTCTAAGTTCGATAGTGTTTTCTGCGTTATCTGAATTTTTCATGCTGAATTTCCATTCAATAAGTTAGTTAAAATCATTTCACAAGATATGGCTTATTTATCAAAACCGCTACATCCTGACCACGATAGTAAGGCGCAATCCTGATTCGCTTTCTTAAACTCATTTTTTCGCCGTAGGCTTGCAACTTCCAGTGGCCTCTTACAATAAATCTACGGTGCAATTTTCTCTGACTTTTTTGCTCAGTTAAGCTCTCAACTGAGGACTTACTTTTATCTATTGTGATAGGCGATACTGTGCGTCCAACATCAAGATAATCTAGATACGATATACTTGAAACTTCATTTAGTTTTTTCTTGCGCTTTACCCTGGATATAATGTTTTTTGCTCGTTTTTCCGCTTCAGTCCTCACACTAGATACTGGTTCAAGTTCAGCACTCTCAGAATCAAGATAAAGTATTGAGTTAAGAATTATGCGGAAAAATAATAAACCATCTTGGTAAAATACCTCGTCTGATAATTGATCATTTACCAATTGCCCACTAATATTCAGCCCTCCGCAAACATCATCAGGCGTTAGATCCTCCCAGTTTGTACGTAACGAATCTTCCAACGTCCACCCATTGCCAAGATATAACTCCCGCTTGATCATTTGATAAGACTTATTAGGATATCGAGAATGGAAGGCATTAATGACCAACTTCCTACCTCGTAAATTTTTATGATTTACATCGTGCAATGTGATAAATACGGATACAGGGGCTTTATAATCAATGCTGTCGGCGTTCATATCCATTCGCCCATCAACCCCACGGATATTATGTATTGCATTGATAACACTTTCAGCGGTGTAAACAAAAAGGCATGATGGGAATGGTATTTCAATATCTTCAGCCATCATGTTTATATCAGTATTAGCCAAATGTTCAGCTAAATTGTCGTTAAAAAAGAAGGTTTTTTTGCCAGACAGCTCAAAGTTTACGAGACTATGAAATTCATAGTTGATTGTTGCAAATAATGAAATTAATGGTGTTTTGAACTCGACAGGGAAATTGTCAATTTCTTCCTTGACTATTTCCACAGGGAGATTAGAGCTTTCCGAAATAGCTTTAAATATTTCATCTTCCATTTCATCAACACATTGCCCAAAATTTGACCCTTCATAATCATCAACAGAATGAATAGTTTCAATGTCAGGGTTTGTTATTCTTATTAGTTCAACATCGAGCGTGGCATATTTTGAAACAAGAGGTCTAGCTTTTCTTATAAAATCATAATGAGTCGCTATTAAATTCATGGGGGAGCTCATAAGTAAATGTTGGGTTAACGATGAGTAATATCACCAGACATAGAAGAAACATTCCCGTTTACAGATTTGCAATCAACATCACCGGACATCTTGGACGAGTTTTTGATAAACACCTTAGTCTTACAGTTGCTAGCAATGATTTTACCTAGGTATTCATCATCGCCTTTTAAATCTACTAGATCTGCTATTACCTTCAATGCGGTGCTACTCTTCAGATCAAAAACTTCATCTGTTAGTGTGTCTGCAGTCCCATTTATATTTTCTATTGAATCAACGATACGCTCTTGTGCTTTAGTGAATTCTGATAACGAGTCTTGGCAGCATGAACAAACACCTATTCCTAGAACATGATCGACAATTAACCAATGACAAGCTACATCATTTACGACACAGGCATTGTGATCTGAGCATCCACACCCTATGCATTCATTTTCCATAATTGTTTACCTTAGTTTCTGACACATCGTTGTGTACGAAGCTCGTGATACGCCACCCACACTTGTTCTGACGAAAGCCCACGCCGACCTGCATCTGTAGCACACTCCAAATCACTGATGTATGATCCCCCACTATTCATGGCAGAGGGATATTTAGCCAGGATAAATACCATTTCGAGTTCATTATGGTAATCCGACATTTGCAACAGTGGGTCTGTTGTTCCATCATCCCATCGAATATAGGTTTTGTTCTGCAAGGCTTTAAGGTGCAGTGGCACCAATAGCGTAGAAACTATCTCTCCAGCTCTAATATCCTTATACGCGCACCAATGCGACTCAATAGAAAGCACACCACTTAACAAATAAATGTCGCATGCCAGCGTCGCCTTAACACTATCATTGACGTCATAGCGAGCATAAATTTCCACGAACCCAACTTGCTCACTGACAATTTTATCTACAAGGCTCCAGAAATTAGGTGAAGAAGTTTCATTTGAAATAGTCAGCAGCCCCCCATACTCTTGCAGCATTCGGTTAAGTTGCGCAGTAAAAAAAGAATCTGACACTTTTTGAGCAATAACCGTCACATCATTCAATTGAAGAGTGAAACCTCGACCTCTTTTATGCACTTTACCGAAGAAAAAATCTTCTTTTTCTCTCATAAATTTTTTACCTATGTAGTTTGACATTCTACTAATATTAGAGAAGCCACGAATATCCGTTCTCAACAAAAAACCAGAGCCCACCACCACCAAATCCCACCCCAATCAATGCAATAGCAATCCCTCTCCTATCTGCATAATCACCATTTATTATGATTTTTCCCGCGAGAATAAGAGATAGCAACGCCCATATTGACAATGAAAATACAACAAACTGATCAATTACGGCCATTAATATCCTCCATTTTTTTCATGAATTGGCGGCAAGCCGCCAAATCAGTTAATTATGCCGCTAATAGTGCTAAAAAATAGCTATCAGCCTCTTGTTGTTCAGCATCAGTTAACGCTATACCGCAAAGCTCTTTAAGTTTATATAGCGTCAATCGCACCGCCTGAGCATTACTTAGCATTTTTTCGTGCTGACTAACACAACGGTTTAGCCAGTCATCGGAGCTTTTATGCCATATGCTTAGTTCTTTCAGCGCAACTAGCTTGGCTTCCCATTCATCAGGGTAAGCATCAATTAAGGGGCGAGCCAATAAGCCTAATGCTTTTAGCACTACCGCATGGCCAATAATGTAATGTTCTCGGATAGCCTGAGCTGCATTGAAGCCAAATTTAACAAACTGTTTGTTAGTCATTTCAAGGTAAGCAATGTAAGCCGGAATGTTAACCATGCTAAATAGCGCCGCTGTATAGCGTTCTAGCAGCTCTGAATTGTCAGCGGTTAACGTCTTTGAACCAATTACATTAACAGCAAAGTCTTTTAACGACTTAAGTGAGTAAATACAGCTTGAGTCACCAGAAGCCACATTTTTTTCGTACTCAATGAAGCCACGTAGGTTCGATTGGTTGAACGTATCAATAACGGCTTTATCCAAATCGTCCCGCTCGTTATAGGCGATACATAGCGCCGCCGCTGGCGTTTTCTGTGTAAAATTAATATCGTGAAATGCTTGCTGGCGCTGGCTTAACGTCAGCCCATTAAAAAACATAATAGAGACATTTTGATGTGCCAGCTCTGGCGCTAACGCCAAAGCTTCACGAATACCAAAGGCGCGGTGTTGACCATCAAACAGCATAAACCGAGAGTCCAGGGACACTTTCATTCGACCTAACCCGTAAAACCCATCAAGCGGCACTTCTTCAAATTCAAAATCACCTTCAATAAATCCAACTAGCGGTGGGATAACGTAAAACCCATCGACGTTTTTTTGCAAATATTTAGCAACAGCCTTACCGCGAGATTTGTTAACTAACCGCTGAGAGCGTTTAGTCACATCAAAATTATCGTCCAGCTTTAGCATTGAAGATAATACTCGAAACGGCACCGTTGCCTGATAAAAAACACGGTCGTTTTGCAACCCCATTACAGCACCAAATTTGTATGAAAAATCATTATTCATATCGTACCCATTAGTTGGTTTCTTAACTATGGGTAGTATCAGTTAAATATATTTAACTGTCAATGAAATGATTAAATATATTTAACTACTTTTCAGATATGGTAAACCGTGAAGCATATCAATATAAGCCTGTGCTTTCTTATGCCCATCTTCTATTTCAACGGCGATCTGATGTATGCGAGTTTTGCTACACCCCCAGCGTTCAGCTAATGTAATAGGGGTCCACCCCCGTTTTTCATACTCACTCTTAAATTCGTATCTATTCAATTTTCAACCCATCTCATTAGCTATAAGCTCGCAGAATACAATTAAATAGGTTTAACTTCAATTGAAATGAGTTAGCAACTATAGCTCGCAAAAGGGTAAGCGATGAGCACGTTGTTGGAGGTTGGAGGTTTTTGAATAAAAGGACTATTATTCAGAAAACAAAAAAACCGCCTAATGAAGGCGGTTTTTGTCGTGAAAAGGTTTTAATTGTTTGATGAAAAACCTTTATATAAGATCACACCGGATGCGATAACCATACCCAGTGTAACGAACATCACTACTACACTCATTAGTTGGATCATGATATACCTCCATTACGGTTATGCTCTCTAGATTGCTTAATATTAACAATCACAGTACTAAGAATCAATGCCGCCAGCGCAAAAAATGCACCCGCTATGAGTTTCCAGAGCCCCCCTACCTCAATTTTTTCACAATCAGTTACAGCAAAAGGACAATGAGCAAAAACATCACTACCACCGCTGACCCACAGATCGGGAATGAAAGAGATAAGTAACGCCAACCCGATAAACTCAAGATACCAAAGAACATCAATCTTGGGCTTTACTGGATTGTTGGGATTACTATGTACAGGCTTCGATTTAGGACTTCTCCTTTTTATCTTCATACTCTTACTCCATTTATAGCCAATGGGCTGTTACATTTACATCGTCCATTCTACATAAATTAAATATCTAAACTAGCACGTTGTTGTTAATAAGAAATTACATACTCATGTTTGCTCGCACTCTCGCTTGGCCATCACCTCTACACCAATATTTCTCCCATCATTCGTAAGCAAATAAGACAACTCACCATTAACTATGTTCTTGAATTGTCTTACTAACTTGTTTGATGCTAGCGTTTTTAGTGATAATCGAAGAGCAGCGCCAAAAACCTTAGCTTGATCATTCGCCTCTCTATTGGAATTTAAAATCGTTAAGAGCACTGTTGCCGGAACCTTCTCCCTATGGTCCATAGACTCCAGCGCAACCAAAGTAACCAGAATGTCATTTTGTAATTTAGAAATTCTCACTTAACTACCTCAATTAACGCTAAAAGTATGAGAAAGATCGCCTTAGTAATAAACACGGAAAGCGGCGAAATGAAGAGGATAATTGCGACAATGTTGCCAGGGATATTTAATCTCCCCATGATTGGCCCATCGCTGCCAACAACGTAGAAGTTCCGGCAGTTCGTCCACTTTACAGTTCAACAACTCTATAATTTCTTCAGTACTATTTGGGATGACCACATATACTTCACAGCCGTCATCATACCGATTTTCTGTGACTAAACCTTTTACTTCTCGCTGCCTATTTTTCTTATATAAAGCTGGCATAGACGATGATATTGAGGTAAGCATCCGATCATTCACGGTATTGTATTTAAGTGCCAAGCGTCTAATATCCTCATGAATACCTGTAACTAAATATTGGTTAATATTTAGAGTGCTAGCATCTACTGGAATATGGGTTTCATGCCATTGTTGGACCTTCTTTACGATATAGGCTTTTCGCTTATATATCATTGACATAAACCATTCACGTTGATGTTCAAAATCAGAATCCCATAAACAATTCAATTTTGCGTTGATAATTTTCGGCAAATTGTTGAATAGAACAAAATTGATGGCTTCAGATGTGGATTCCTTGGTCCCAAAATGCCCCGCTGGAAAAGGGTAAAGTTTCACGATAGATTTGCTTACATCATGATTATATTTCTGGCTGATATCTAATGATGCAAACCGTTCACCACTTAGTACATCATAGTAATCACATCCATCGCGAGGCAGTAAAACATCCAAGTGAAGTGAATCAACTATCTCCCATAATTGGGCCTTCATAGGGGAACTATCAACCCCAATCTCCCTTGCGATCGTTGCTATATCTTTGTGCTCAAGCGTAAATGGGCGGGTAATTGGTACAGGCAGTGATCTGTTGTCATTCGGGCCGCTTTCGTTTAATAACTCGATAGACATTTGGGGGGCAGAAGTGGATAACTCATCAAGCTTTAAGCTCATCAATTCAGTGAGCATAAACAACCAAATTTTTGAACGATCCGCGCAAGTTTTTAGCGAACCAATGACCTGATACGCTGTTTTAGTCAGAGTCAATTTATTAGACATATCAAGCTTGGGGAAGTGTAATCTTACCTGGTCTAATCCATCATTTTGATAGGAATATGGTGCATGCCCCCCTCTCATTTTTGACCCATGTCGGTCCCAATGCAGTTCGGCCATGATAAAAGCATCGCTAGGGCTAGTGTATACAATCGCATGTAATGCTGTATCAGCGCGATTTACTGTTACATATCTAAATCCATAAGCCAGTTCGTGCTGATGAATACTCAGCTCAAGCTCATGCAGAGATGAAAATTGCAATATGTCATTATGTAATACTTTACATAATGCACCTAACCTACCACCCTCCTGCTTTGCACTATAAATCCAGTGAAGAGGAAGTTTTGTAGCCATTAGGGCATCTCTAGCAAGTAGCGGGATTTCTTTATGAGAAACAAGATTATTCCAACCTTCACGCTGTTCCGGCCTTTGCCTTGCGTGCTCTCTGAAATGAATACGACTATCACATAATCGCTCCATTCCAATTTGAATATTTTCGATAAAAAGATCTAACTTTGGTTTTGCGTAGCTGTCCAGTTCTAATTTTGAATCCCGCAATTCGTTGGCAAAAAAAGTAAATTTGTCATTGAGTATTGCAGTCATTAGAGACACTTTTGAACACTCCAACGCTTTCTCTAAAAGTAGCGATACATAACTAACTGCAATGAATTTCGTAGGCTCAAGTACCGATAATTCAACGAGAATTTTTTCGACGCAGGTCACACTAAACTGTTCTCGGATATCCCAACCAAAGAAATCATTGTGCTGCAGCTTAGCAAATAACGCTTTCCCTTGATCCCATTCGTTAACATTTAGCATACTCACCCTTATTGTTATCACGCAATAATAAGAGGTTATCACCATTATTATTACCACGCAATAATAAGGCGTTTTCTAACTGCTATTAAGATATAGATTTTTTGCATTGCAAAAATATCATGACTGGTTTTTACTAATAGCTAGGAGCAAGTTAGGCAGCACTCACGCACTGCCTCCGGAGAAACTTAAAGCGCGTGATGGTCAGCTAAATTAAACTGAAGCTTTTGGTAAGAGTCTTGTTCAACATAAAGCAACTCAGTGTATTTATTATGCATCTTTACTAATCGTTGAACCTCTTCACCCATGACCTTTCGATCATGTTCAAATGGTAAATTTTTAAATATATCCATAGCATAAGCATTTAAAATAATGAAGCGCGTATTATCTTCAGTGACATTTTTAAGGTTATCAATCACTACTTTACAATCAGCTAAAGTTTGAACCCCTAAAAAAGTATGCATTGAGCTATTTATTAATTTATAAACCTGCTCGATTGCCCCCACCATCTTTTCACCACCTACCATATGATAGAGTTCGTCAACAATTAAAATAGCACCATTAAGCATTACATCATCCAACGTAAAATCTTTAGTCAGTGATGCTAAAGGTATAACTGTAAATTGTGAGTACTTAGAAATTAGGTGCCTGATGGCAATAGCCCCATGTAGTTGTTCAGGTATAACCTCAGCGTTGCAAACATCACCACCAAGATAAACAACTGGTAAGTCCTTTTCTAACCACTGAGCTGCAAATTCAAGCAGTAGTACTGACTTACCAGTACCAGATTGACCTACGATGATATTAAGGGATTTGTTTTCAGGAAAATCTAACGTGACTTTATTAGAAACACTTTGCTTAAGCGTGACTGATAAAGCACTTTGTGTTTTTAGCTGATTCATTAGTGTAGGCCAGTCGGCTCTACCGTGCTTTAACGCAACTTCATTTTGAGCTTGAGAAAGTGAAATTTCGGCTTTGTTCGCCAATCGTTTAGCATCTTTTTTTGCTTGAGCGACGGCAACACCAGTAGGAAGTCTATTAACAGACATACATATTCTCCAAACATGTTTATGACCACGCCTATTACCACAAACATGCGATGCATGAATGCTAATTTATAATATTACTCTTTTCACTTTGTCCTCTAACAGACTTCGCCGAAGTAGGCGTGATTACATGCGCAAGTGAAGCGCGTATAAAAGAATATCAATTCTGGTCGGAAAAACAATAAGGAAATTTGCATTGCGGCCAAGGGATATCAACTTAGATTATTTACAAAATACTAGATGCGTGATCCCAACCAGCGCTCCATGCGGTATGGTTGAAAGTCCCTTGTGCGTGAGGATTTTTGTCTTTCTGGCAGTAACTATATGCAGCAAAACCTTTGTTATAGGCTTCCCAAGCACTATCCTGTTCGCTCTCGGGCTGGCTACTCACCAACCAGTACCACTTTACCCGCCTTCTCCAATTTGGCGCAGTTGCATTTGGCACAAGCTCAAAAAAATACAAAGGACATGAAGTATCACTAGGGCCTTCTGCTTCAGAAATATCTTTTACTCCACCGAACAACCATACAATCTCTCTGCTGCTGACACCTCCGTTGTAAGACTCAAATACTATCCAATAGCTCTGAATACCTCTCAAATCTTCGTTAAACTCCGCAGGAAAGACCACTAACGGACATTTACCAAATTCATCTTCAATACTTTGATAAAGCTCATGCAAAGAGGTACTCATTGTTGTTTCCCTTAAACTTAATTCTACTCAGGCAATTTGCCATAAGCTTTTTGCTCGTTTTGTCTAATTTTTCATCGATGAAATCGACTCAAATAAAGTTGCCAAGCCTGATTATCAAGATGATCTCTCTTTTCGTTATTATCGAATGAAGCAGAACCTTCACTCTGACCCAAAAATGAGTTCCACCCCATCCACTCGCCTGATTTTCTAAAAATAAATTCAGGATGCTTGAATAATCTCAACTCAGGATTGTACTCATGCCCCGTGTTGAGCCAAGATGCTAAAAGAGTTTCGACCTGCTGGTTTTCCATCTTTATTATCCGTTAATTGCCTTCACTGTCGTTAACGATGGCTGCTTTCAGTTTATCCAACAGTTCCACACCCTGATCTACACTCCACTCACACACATGCTTATTCACATCACATGAGCGCTCAATTTGCGGTTTATCATGCAACCACTTGCTTTTAAGAATATCGAGTTCCCGCAAAGCTAGAGCTCGATCATCGTTCGAAATGGCAGATCCAACCCCAACAAAATTATGCAGCATATCAGTAAGCCACATAGCAGCTCGCGGTGTATCAGGGTTATCAATCGAACTCCTGTTGTATGCTGTATTCATTCGTGCTGATACAGCCACGCGGGAAATAAATACAAGTAATTCACCTAACTCTTTTTGCATCTTAGATTCCGTTGGTTAAATTTGCACTGCGGCCAATGGCTGTCTATTTAGATTAAATTCAACTAGGCGCTCTGGACATCAACAAACTACCTTTTCACCGAATAATCAATGGCTCGGGCATTAGATAAACACC
This sequence comes from Shewanella sp. M16, assembly GCF_018224605.1. NCBI lineage: Bacteria > Pseudomonadati > Pseudomonadota > Gammaproteobacteria > Alteromonadales > Shewanellaceae > Shewanella > Shewanella sp. M16. Next base: position 37,073 of record NZ_JAGTUL010000031.1, read on the forward strand.
TTCATCCATGCCAGAGATGTACTCCGAATCAGATGTGACTTTGTATAGTGGATCTGCCCCGATATAAACATCCTCCGGAGCATCAGACCACTCCTTGCGAAGTACATCAAACTCACCTTCATTCCAAAGTCTAAGAAAATTTAAGCCATCATCGGTTTCCAATGCAAACTGGATTGCAGCAACTGCATGATTTTCATAAACATTTTGCGGTTTTTTCAAACATTTATTTGGATAAGATTCGTATTCATCAGCAAGATCATTGAGTGCAACAGATAGTTTTCTTAACAATTGAACTTGCATAGGTTTATCACCAACTTCATAGGCAATTATTAACGTCCCCGAAGTCGGTTTACCGTCAAGTTCAAAAGTCATTTCGCCTAACAGAATCCCAATGGTGAGGAGGAAGAAAATGGGCTTTAAATAAAATATCATGCGCCTTATCAACTAGATCAGCCCGAGACATCTCTCTCGTGTCAATTCCAGCGCTTAGCAATCGAGGATAATCTGTTAACATATTCCCCCTTATTGCTTCACCCATATCATGCAGAACAAATCCATCATCAACCGTAATATGCGGGATTACCAAACACTTATCTTTAATAATATTCCCAATCGAATGAATAAATTCTCCTACAGAAAAGCATAATTTACGTTCAGATTCAGACATGCCAAAAGATTTTTTTATGACGCTATATCCAGATTTCTCTAAAAGAGAAATCGCACGATTAACCTCATCATACTGCACATTATTACCCATTGCTTATTTACTCCCAATGTTAAATCAATATTCAATGAACCAAAATTATAACCGCCATAATCAGAAAACCTCGTTTCGGAAATTTTAATTTCAAAAATCTTAGGCTGCCCGAACCCGCGAGCCAATGACCTAGTGCAAAAATTTTCACTGCGGCCAAGGGCTGTCAATTCATATGAAACTCTTCTAGGCGCACTAGACATCACTTCTAAAGCGTTATATTCCGTTGTTACGATTCAAAGTGCGGTCACTCGGCTAGATTCAACGTATCGAACATTTACGATGTGATCAGTATCTTTCCAGTAGCGATTACCATAAACGCGAACTTTGAGGCGACCGTCCGGCATAGTTTTTAGTACATGGCAGCGCATCTTGTAATAGGTGTTGCCCCTGCCGAATGAATGGCGGCATTGCAGCAAGTGAGTTGCGTTACTAGCTGATAGGTCTTGTGTCTGTTCGTCCATAGCTATTTTCCGCTCTCTTACTTTGATTCAACTATCAGCTTTTAATTCTGTCGATCACCTAGGTATTTAACTAGCTGGTTTAAGCGATTGTTCATCTGCTCAACATCCAAGACCTTTAGTGCATTTTTTACCGCACCAGTGAATGAGGGAATACTATCAGCGGTAAACTCAAATCTAAGCACTGGCATACTCCTAACACCGTGTTCATCTACTATGATGATTCGAACGCTAACGGCATCACCGGTGATTGACAACTTACTCGTGCATGGGTTTACGAACTCTGATTCATCACAGCGCTCGTCAATATTAATACCGTGGCTTTCCATTGCAGCATAAAGCTCGGACAGGGTTTTGCCCCGCAAAAGTTTCTTGATTAATCCAGCCCCCTTCGGTGGCTGGAACGTCCACCCGAGTGAGGAAGGGCTAACACCCGTCATAGTGTTAATAACCTTATTTGGGTAAACGTAGTACGTTTTTAGTTTCAATTGGCCTCGACCTTAGATTCCGTGTTTAGTTTATTAAGCCGCTTTTTCATTAGCACTGATGGTCATTCCACAACCATTGCAAACATAGTCACAAAGGCGTTCACCATCCTCATTAAAATCATGGTGTCCACAATGAAGGCATTTAAGGAAGCGAAACTTGGTTCCTTCGTGCTCTGGTTCCTTAGTGATTGGTAGCCACTTGCCGATAGCAATGCCTAATTTATCTGTGCTTGGTGAAGATTCATTAATGCGGAATTCTGCCAATCGCATTTTAGTTGGCTCACCATGAGCATTAACGATTTTAAGATATAGCCCTTTCATAATGACCCCGAATTTCCGCTCTGTTATTCTTCTTCGCTTACTGTACTGCCCCCTGATTCTGGTCGTTCCAACCCAAGAAGGGGCATCCAATTAACAATAGCCACATCACTCACATTGTAATTTGTCTCAATGTACGCTGTTATGTCCTTTAAATCAGATTGATACTGAATTGGCATTGCACACAGGATAGTCACTGTGCATTGAACTTGCTGACCTGTCTGATTTGACAAACCAATATAAAATACATGGTAATGATGTTTTTGTTCCATTCGTGAAATTCCACTCTATTGGTTCATTCGAAGCGAAGACCACTTATCAAGCAAAGTCGTGATCTTGTCTTTCACATCAACACCAATCCGCGCCAACCACACAGACGGTTGAAAATCGCCACCCTCAACACCAAGCAAAACGTTATTCGCGTGAGAGCGATTAGTTCCATCGAGATTCACTAGCTCAATAGCACTAAACTTAAACCATTGGTCAGCCTCAAGGCTTAGGATGATTAGCGCCGCAGTTTTAGCGGAGCTAGAACCATGTTCTAACGCCATATCAATAAGTGCCAGTGCCGACATTGCTCTTGGCTTGTGGATTTCGGCCTCGGCCATTTCCTTTCTGTACTGTTCAATGCCCATTCTTAGTAGTTCCTACTTCCGTTAATTTGATTGATCACTGTCCACACAGACGCACCGCTGTCGTCATTGCCACCCTCAGCCAAAAACAAATGCCCTTCATAGTCTACAGCAATAGCACCTGGGCGCTCACAAGATGGGTCGCGGAGTTTGTCTTTCCAACCGTATACCTTTCCTTGCCACACCAGCACAACACCGCCGACCCGTGCTGGATTTTCAGAGCGCCATTTATTAGCCAGAGCTAGGGCTTTACTGTTTGGTGTCATTGTGAACTTTCCGTTCTCTTACTTCGATTAGTGTTTATGTTTATCGCTTTCATCCCACCAAGACTTATCAAAGGGGATTTCACACGTAGGGCAGAAGTCAGACGTCACCAAACCTTTGACCGTTCCCCATGAGTCACATTTCTCACAGTACCGCTCACATACTGAAAATTCATGCGAGCTATATTGGCCTTGGGTACTTTCTACCCTGTGATTTCTCGATTCGCCATGCTTATGAGTAGTCATAGATTTTCCGCTCTATTGATTCTAACTTTGATTTTTTTTCAAATTTAACAACAAATACTCTATCAATCTATATCCTGTGCCGAACATAAGAAGCGTTGATGGCACCAACATTGCAAGACCAAGTATTTTTGTTAAAATGCTCGCTTGGTTATCAACCATCCAAAGAGCTAGAAATGTGAATGCCAAAGTACTTGAGAGCAAAAACCAAATTAAGCGAGTTGCAACACCATTCTGTAAGCGCATATTTCCCCCTATTTTCCGTGAATATTAATCGAGTTCATTTGCGGCTTCTACAGCCTTGCTTAAATCATCCGGCCAATTAAAATTAATTAACGCATGAAGATCTCGTTTTATTTTATTGCTACATTGTTCTTTTGCTTCGTCATACCAGTAAGTTTCACTTTCACTTTCTCGACAGTCATTTACAACATTGTTAAAATCAACATCATAAAATGTCTGCGCTTCACCATCTTTAATATCATGCTCTGCAACTAAGGAAAATTTACGTTTAACACCATTTCGACCATCTTCATCTGTTATTGAGTACAAAGCTTCAAGCTTTGCATTTAATCGCCTCAATGCCTGAGATAATGAATTGCCACTGGCAGCAGGTAATAATTGGTTTGATAGTAAATATTGTGCTTGTGTACCATCAAAATCATCCCCCCCTAATTTATCAAAAATCCACGTCGCCCAGTCCATGTGCATAACAATAGCTGTATAACTACCACCATATCGTTCTTGATCAACAATAAGAGGTACGCCCATTTTGTTTACATAGTCATCTAAAAAGGTGATTTCTGACATATTTGACTTTCCGCTCTCTTACTTTGGCTCAACTGATTCTTGATTCTGCTTGTTTCCGCAAAATTGCTTTAATCGCTTTGTTTCGTATTTCCTCTAACATTTCATTATGTTCCACATCAGAGATTACACCTGCACGCCACCAAGCCCACAACCGACCTTGTTGATTGTTTACTTGGGTTTCCCATTCGAGCAAACGGAGCCCTTCCAGATGTTCATACAAAAAGCGGTTATGCTCTTTGACTTGATCAATGTTAATGGTTTCGTATGTACCAGTAACTGCACCATGTTGGTATTTGCTTTCAAACTCTAGCAACTCTAAATAACACTTAAATTCATACCGTTTGGCCTCGGCCACAGACATCGCGCTACCATTTGGATATGTTAATGGGGAAGGTGTACGGGCATCGACATCTAACAAAAATGCCAAGGCAGCTTTGAACAGAGCTTTCATATATTTTCCGAGTTAAGAGTTGATAATTACAGGGTTCGCATCAGTTAGAGCTTTTTTAACGATACTTTCAGCATCATTAAAATGGCAATCACTATTATTTTCGCGGTTATTTAGGATGTAAGGATTTCTGCTTGCTCTTAGATAGCCTCTTGCCCAATCCAATCGCTGAATGTAATCATCAAAATGACAATCTGTAAAACAACCAAGGAAGTCATTAAAGCCGCTTTTTTCTTCGATACTGCTGAAAATCAATGTACCAAACTCAATTGCATCTATATGAGCCAATAGAGAAGTTTTATCGCCATTAGTTTGAGGATGAACAGCCTCAATACGAGCACGAAGAATTTCAATTGCATTTACAACTTCATTATCATCTTGCATAGTTAATTTTCCGTTTTTCTTAGTTGTGTTTCAAAATCTGCCATACTTCATCTAAAAGCATATGTGGCTTACCTGCTTTTTTACCCTTGAAAAACTGTCCCCGAGGTAACTGATCGTTGCGATTTAACTTGCCCTGCCATTCTTTGAATGCAGCGTTCACACCATTCTTTCTCATGTAATTCAAAATTAAGTCGATGTTACCCATAGGGTCTAGCACAACTAATTCAGGTTTGTTTTTCATTTCTAGATTCCGCTCTATCACCAAACTTGAAGTGCAATACTGTTTTCATCGGCGTCATACGAATGGTCGCTAGGCAACCGTAGCTCGCGCACCAAAATTCCCGCAATATCAACTGGCGGATTACTGTCTATATCTGCTTGAGTGACAGTTAAAACAATCTCCGCAGTATCAGGATATTTGCTTAGCAACTGAATTAATTCAGCTTTTGTTAGCGTTTTTCTATTTGTCATTCAGATATTCCAAAGTTAAATTTGCATTGCAAAAATCTCGGGCTGCCCCCGAACCCGCGAGCCAATGACCTGGTGCAAAAAATTTGCACTGCGGCCAAGGGCTATCACCTTAAATGATCTACATCTAGACCATGCTTGAGCCTGAATTGGTAGCTGATGTCATAAAGGTCTTCTTTGGCTTGATTTATCTTGTTTTGTAAAAAAGCACTGAAAAATTGGTCAAACTGAATGCTTATCACTGTACCCAATTCCATATCTCTTGAGTCACCGCCAATATCACAAAGGAGATCATCCCCTTCTAGACGCTCATTAGCTTGTGCTATGAAGTTGTAACGTTGTTCGCAGTATTCGATTTCAAAAAACCAGTCTAAAAATTCCCGAACTGTACAGTTGACGCCAACTAGCTCATAGCTAGACGAATAATCATCATCACAAATTCCAATAATTTTTACAGATCTAGTGGTCATCTGATTTTCCGTTAGTTTGCTTGATTTATTACTGACCACACAGAAGCGCCTTTCTCGTCATTGCCACCCTCAGCCAAAAACAAATGCCCTTCTTGGTCTACAGCAATAACACCTGGGCGCTCACAAGATGGGTCGCGGAGTTTGTCTTTCCAAGCGTATACCTTTCCTCGCCAAACCAGCACAACACCGCCGACCCGCGCTGGATTTTCAGCTCGCCATTTATTAGCCAGAGCTAGAACTTTACTGTTTGGTGTCATAGCTTAGATTCCGTTAACTATTCATATTATTATTTTGGGAGCCAAGAATATCCGTTCTCAACAAAAAACCAGAGTCCTCCACCACCAAATCCCACTCCAATTAATGCAATAACAATTCCTCGCCTATCTGCATAATCACCATTTATGATGATTTTTACAGCCAGAATAAGAGCCAACAGTAACCATATAGATAAGGAACCAACAGTAAACTGATCAATTACGGCCATAACCCCCTCCAATCTCGGGCTGCCCCCGAACCCGCCGACCGGTGTCAAAATAATGCTTGTACTTGGAACTACGCCTGAACCACAAAAAATCCATTGCTACAATGCGGCTAAAGCTGTTTCCTAGCTCTTGTGCAATCTTGATGTATTCAAGTGTGGGGATCTCGAACAACGAGAAATACTCAACTTCAAAGTCATACGCCCCCCCACGTTCCCTCATTTTTTGGTAAGTGGGGTCTACCAACTTATCGCTATCAAGTCGTACCCACGCATGTTCGATAGGAACTAATGTATCTCCGATATACGTCAGCGCAGCCCCGTAAACCACAGCCTTTGCATCCATAGCCACGGCTGTTAAAAATGCGTTGTCATAACAAAACGATGGAATTACACGGTCATAAACTAACCAAAAATCTTCTGCTGATATTCGACTGATTTCCTGTTTAGACAAGTGCTGCTTATTGAACACGAGCCAGCTTTCAATTAATGCCAACGCGTCTTGCTCTGACTTAGTTAGTTTTGGCATAGAATTTCCGCGATGTTAGTTTTGGGTTAGTTGCTTAGTGATTTCAGATTCGATCTGCCAAACTTCCAGCAGCGTTAATGAATCACTATGTTCTGGTTGTACCGCCTTAACGAGTTCAAGCAGTTCTGCATGTTGCTTTGGATAAATCCACTGTAACCCGCTGCCGCAAACGACCCACGCTACAAAAACGGTAGTAGTAACAACTGCAGGCAACACTATTTCAACTAAATCAAGTAGCTTCATGAGTTTCCGTTAAATCAGTTGAGTACAATGCTAAAATGCCACACTTGATTTAAGCCATTTTAATATTTGCTCGTCGTGATATTCAGTTCCATCGGGAATGACAAGAACAAAGTTAAAATCCATAATTATGCAATTTTCTCGTTTTTCGAGTTCCGCTTCAAGATTCTCTATCGCAGTTATAGCTTCGGCCTTGGAGCCATTTTTTACTAGATATTTGCTTGCCAACCCTGTCTCATACAGATTGTAGCCTCTATCCATATTTCTCAATCCCGCAACTGCATCTGTTTTAGACATACGACTTTCCGTTCTGTTGCTACATAAACCCAAATAAAGTTATTTCACTGGTAGCTTTCTTGACCGCTTCATCTAGCGAGCTAAACATACCTTGAGAGCTTGAACGATCCCACGCACCGCCTGTTAGACAACGAACTTCATAGCGAATACCCGTTGGGTAAGCTTTAAACCACGACTCTTTATTTTTTTGGGTTCGCTCATTGAAATCATGCTCAGATTCAGACTTACAGTCTGAATCGTATCTAGCCATTCTAGCTACAAACTCACAGTAAGTTTCTGAGCTGTATTCATCGGTTTCTATGTATGGCCGACCATACCAGTGCTCAATTTCTAAATCTTCTCTTTCATCATTTGGTGTGCGATTGAAATCACTACGCAAATTCGGATTGATAAAGATACCTTGCACAACTTCGCACGTTTGGTTCTCTGGATAGTGCTCAGGCAGGTAATCCGAAATTTCGATTGATTCACCTATATATTCAATAACTCTTGGCATATTGCCCCCTATTTTCCGTGTTATTCATGGTGTGAAACGCAATCTTCCAGCGTTTCAAAAACCATTTCTTTACCCGATAATTCCAATTCAATACCGAGTCGATTAGCTAACCTAACAAACCCGTTATCGTTACCATTTATCAGCATGTGCCCCGCGCATTCCAAATGCTGTTTTTTATGACAAACGAACGAGTCTTGCGCCAGTATTTCAGACATCCGTTCACCACCCAACCAGCCCTTCAATGTGTCTTTGCGGAAAGGGCACTGAGCACATGGTTTTTTTACATTCGGTAGTGACTGCATATCTGTTCCCTAACTGGCCGAGTTTTTCTGTTCTTCCATTTGACGTTTAGCAATCATCGCCTTGATTTGGTTATTGCTGTAACCACTTAAAAGTTCCATTGCCAACCTGATACGATCAGCACTGTACTCGCGCATGTCATGCGACATGTTGTAGCTGTATGTCGTAGTACAAAACCCCGTATCACCTTTGATTGAATCGTGCTCTAAACGAACGGCACGATTACCGCGCCCATATACAGAGAATCGACCATGTACAACTTGCTCGATTGAATTGATGTCAAATTGCTCGATATAAGCCATAGATTTTTCCGTTAATTTTCTTGACTGGCGCCACTGGACGTTGGTAAGTGCAAAATAAAATCGCCGTTGGCATCTCTCGGCCAATCTTTGAGTCGTTTTGACGCCCTGTTTCTGACTGACTTTTGAAGAGGAGGCGTGAACGGAACAGTGTCTATTTGTCTCAATCCACCCAAATCAAAAGTATCAACTAAAGCACAACGCTCAGCCGCAGCGCGAATAGGGATTGATTCGTACTTTACCTTATCCCATCTGTAAAAAACGCTATCTGGATTCATCTGCTACCTCAGAATGTAATTGATTAGCAGAAATACGCTTGTGTGTTTTACGTTGACCAATAGGTTTAACGGGTTTCATTACCCCCTTTTTTCGAAGTTGATAAACCCTTGTCATGATCGTATGTATAGTACGTTCCAACGTAAAACTCATTTCTTCCGGCCCAATTATTTCATAGTTTTCAATAAGGTATTTTTCATCTACCGTTGTCCAAGGCGTTTTATGTTTAGAATGGTATTCAGGATGGAAATTCATTCGACCGTAACGATCAAATGTAATATCTTGATTTTTCATTTGAACCTCACTTTTTTAGTTTACAATTACCGCGCTGGCAGTTTTGAACCTCACTGATTCTTTCTGCCAGCCCAGAGCGGGAGTCGCCAAACACCGCTCTGGTTTTTATTTTCTGTTAGGTTTAAGCACCTATCTACTACCATTTAATTTTTCAATTTTCTTCAAGCAACTGCCACATGCTTGGCCTTTGGGGTCAACATAGGTTTCACTTGTATTTAAAGACTCTCGACCACATAAACTCATGCCGCCAACGCTTTGACTGTTAAAAAATGCGTGAGCAGCACGTTTATGGAATGTACTTTGCCATTTGATATCATTCATTTAGAAACCCCGTTTATAATTGCTATTTTCCGCTCTGTTAATTCTGTTTTCCTAGCTCGTCAGCTTTGATTCTCTTTAGCGCTTTCTGATGTTCTGGAATGTCACTCTCAATGACAGGCTCACCATTCTCACCTACCCGAATAGTCATTCCTTTGTATTTCATACAACGGACAACCGCTTCAGTTTCAGGCTTGTAAGTTAGCAATTGACTGGTGATACAATTGTAACCATCGCCACGACACTCAACAGTACTATCAATGACCCAATATTTACTATCAGGTGACTTGTTCGCACTAAATTTAATATCAAGAAAAGCCTTGCCATTATCAACGCTGAGAACGTCTGATTTTGATGTTTCAGCCAATTCAATAATAGCCTTATCAGCGCAATTTTCTGGAACGGGAATTACGCTATTTTTGCTAACTGTAACAGCAGTGTTCTCCCACAAAACATCATTCAGTCCTTCCCAAGAGCTTGCTAGTGAAAACGCAGAAAATAGAGAAAGAGGTAATAAAATTTTATTCATATGATTTTCCGTTGTTCTGGGCGACCTATGGCCGCCCTACTCATTATTCAGCGTCTTCTTTTAGCTCTTGTAGAGCTATTGAAATTTGCTCGCGCCATTGTTCCTCTGTTAGATCCCACTCTTTCATATCAGCAGCATCCGCTTGACCTTGCAAAGCCGCTTCAAGTTCTTCAATAGAGTTTTGGTTGTAACATGCTTCTGCGAATGTGTTTTCTTGAATTGACATGGTGAACCCCGTTTAACATTAGCTATATGCCAACATTGGCATCCCCGCAAAACGAGGAACAATTCTATTAACGAGCATCGTACATTTCAGCCAATTCCTCGGCTGATACAGAAAATCTCGAACTAGCTTTCCATTCTGCATCTGGATATTCAAATCCAGTTTCGATCAATGACACCATGTATTTAAATGCTTCTTCCAGAGTATTCATTTTGTAGCCTCTGTATAATTACTTAACTGAGACCATTTTGAGCGAATACCGCCTAAAGGTCAAGCAAAAATGCGCGACTATCGCTCATTTTTTCATTTTCTGACGATACAGAATACCATCAATAATCAAGTCTACAGCGTGGCGGCGAGTATGCCACCAATCGTAAAATGTGCGCCTTGGTACTTGAGCGTAATCAGCAACTGCATTGGCTTTCATGCCTAATTTTGTTTTGCAGTACTCCGAAAACGCATCTTTTTCATCAGTATCACGCATTAATACCTCTACATACTTAAATAAAATCCAATCTTAAAATTGTGCGCTATTCGCTCACAAATGGCAATTAAAAAGCATTGGCCGCTATAGCGCCCATTGATATTGGATCTGTCGTTAGAAGCTTCTGGGTAGTTTCGAGGGTTTTATTGCCCAATAAATAGTGTATGGTCGCTACTTGAAACTCGCCCCAAAAACCCCATTTAAACTATGGGAATAATCCCTAGGCGCTAGTTAATAAAGAGAGCAAATTATGGTAAAAAAAGCAGTTGTCCCCTACGGTAGTGATGTTTCAGCAGGAACTTATGAATGTGCTGATTGTGGGCGTAAATACTCAAATCAATCCAAAACATCATTACCACCATGCCCTGATTTTGATGAAGATGATCACCCCTTAAGAGGCTGGACAATCCTCACTGGGAAAGGTGATGCAGTAGAAGATCCATATCCAAAGAAATAAGCTAAAAAAAAGTGGAGCCCTAGGGACTCCACTTTCTCGTTTCACAACTGCCTTTTCGGCAGGTAAACAACTTTGTTTCTGAGTGATCTCATTGAGATTATTTTCAGCTGCCTATTCGGCAGTAACTAGCCAACTAATTAATACTATTACTAGGGAAAAATTTCAACCCTCTACAGAAATCCATTGTTTCCGTGGCACTCCAGCTATGGACTTTAGTGAAGTTGAGAATGCGAGTTGGTGCGGGTAATTTTTAACTTAAATTTGGCTTGGCACTGATCACAGACAAAGTATTGATCTCCACTTTTTGGTGGATGCAGTTTGCCTTTGCAATCCAGTTTGATACAGGCTGGTAGATGATTAGCTTGGGTTAAACTTTCAACTCTTGTATTCACTTCATTTTGCATCCTAAGTATTGCTGGCTGTATCATTTCAAACACCTCTCTAACTGAACATCCCATCTCTTTTGCGACTTCCTCCGAAGAACCGCACTTTAGATATAACTTCCAAGCCCGTTCACTCTTTTCTAGATCATCCATAAAGAGCCCTTATCACTTTTGAACCCAATAAAAATATTAGCATTGATCTGCCAGCATAGAGGAAGATCTGCTTTTTCCTAACGTCCATCGTTTCCGTGGCGGTTAGCCGATGGCCAGAACATCACGGAATCTAAACTAGCTTAATGCTTGAGTTAAATCGTCAATCATGCACTTGATGTTGTATTCAGTGCCGCCGCCTTTTATTGCTCGATCAATTGCTGATTTACTTGGTGCTGCACCGCGAACTGAATTAATCAGCGTCTCGGCTTTACGAACGCCGCCAGCTTTAGCAACTAAAGCGGCTAGTTGCTCGGTGTTTGAAGCGTTCTCTTTCATGCTAATCCTCAATGCTACATTCGATATAGCTAATTTTTTTATCTAGTGCGTAAAGCTCTCCGCTTCTAGCATCGAACGGCATTCCGAAGATGAATTTATCTGCAAACTTTTCGCGTAAAGCTGAGTTTTTTATTTTCAATTTAGCGCTGTAAGAAGTGTCATTAAAATTATTCATTGCTTCAATTGTTAAATTATAAAGTTCAACAATTTCTTGACGATGTTGTTTAACTCGCTGAGCTGCTTCATCGTCTTCAACAAGAAGATCACATCTATCAAATTTTAAAAGAATCATTTTCATGTCATTTATCGCTTAGAAAAAATCGTTATGATCGATTTGAATGTCACATTCGCGCATTAACTTTGTGCGTCTTGTTTCTTTTATTTCGCCGCCAAGGTAAAAATCTTCATCACAAACTACAAAGCGATCATAAGAAGTGATGCCATTCCCCCACTTTTCTTCGCCGCGCAAGTCTGGGTAGTTGATGTTATCAACTCTTTCAAAAAATTCTGCTGACGCTTTGAGATACTTTGCATTGCATTTGATGAAATGAGTAATTTTATTGATATCAGCGGTTTGAATTTCATCAACAATCTCTTTCGTAAAGAACTCGCTAAAATGATGAGCTGTTGCTACTCCACCGACGACTAAACGGTGGTTATAAGTAATAGTTGAGCTAAAATCTTCTGTTTTATGCTCAGATACACGACACTTAAAGCCTCTGTCATAGATTTCTTCTACAATCAAATTAGCGCACTCGCCGATGATTTTTACGTAACACTCAGAACCATAGTCATCGTAATCTTCACGAATAACTTTAACTTTACTTCCTGTGCAGATTTCAGTAGCAATTTCAGCAATTATTTCTAATGTGATTGTGTTCATAAATTTATCTCCGCTTATTGTTGTTGTGACTTTCTACAGCAATACGCACAACTGCCCAGCGATGTCTTTAATATTTTCTCTTGCTTCAAACATGCTTTGGTATAAAGCGTAATCAGCATCACTCATTTCTGAGGGGGTGACTTCATGCTCATTGCCTACCCAAGACTCGCTATATTTAGATAAAATCGTGTTGATTTTTGAATTGTAAGAATCCCGCATGTTCATAACACTAGCGTGAATTGATTGAATTGAAACTACTGAGTTGTCATGTAACCTAATTGATGTTTTCATCGCATTATCTCCGTTTTGCTTTGGCTCTTTGCCTCAGTTCAGGCCTTAAATATACGTCCCACATCGGGACAGTGTCAACCATTTTTCAAATACCTCTAAAAATAATTAAGCGACATCTTTCATCGTTTCCGAGTTCAGCCAGCCTACGACCATGCGCAACGGAAAACAAAAACGACTATGGTTCCAAGATTCAAGCTGACAAACTCATTTGAAACAACTCAATACAACACATTCACTTGACTTTCTTCACACGAATAAAGACAATTGAGCTTAAGAGTTTAAATGCACACCAAGGAAGCCACATGTCTGATAAAAATTTTGAAACACTCCCAAAAGGTTGGGAAAACTTGTATCCGATTTATAGCCCTATTTTCAAAGAAATACCTCGCTATCATGGCGGAAAACCACTTATAGATAGACTAATCAGTGAGTTCGGATTAAAGGATAGGAATGAATTATCATCCTTAACTGGTTTTTCACTTGGAACCTTGGCTACATGGCAAACCAGAAATACCACTCCATTCGAGCTAATTATCCGAGTTCACTTATTTACAGGAATCCCTATCCCAAGGCTCTTATTTGGCATTGATGAACCTGCAGGTATTGGTTTATCAAATTGTCCTGCTGTAATTTCAATGCCAAAGGATTTAGTGAAGGACGAGTTAGCGTTGATCCATAAAGAGTTTACTTCTAACGGCATAGTAGGGACTCATATCACGCTGTATCCGGTAAAAAACAACTTATCATTAACCCAGGTTAATGAATTAATAGAATTAATTAAAAGCGATAGCTTTTTGAAAAATCAGAATGTATTTCTCTCGAATATGTTAGATGGTCAACAAGGCACTGATTCAATCTCTCTTTTGGATGGAAAATTACACATCAAATTTATACGCCAAATCCAAGCTCAATAAATGAAATAGAGATATTTTTAGCGCGGTTGCTGTTTTCTCAAGAGCCGCGCCATTTGACCGATTTTCATCGTTTCCGAGTTCAACCAACCTACGGCCACGCGCCACGGAAAACAAAAAACGCCCCGAAGGGCGCTAGTTTGGGAGGGCTTATTCAGAAGCCCAGTCGCTCCACTGTGGCTAATAATTCAGCGTAAGTGGCGTTTTTGGCTTTATCATAGAGCGATTTTGCGGCGCAATTTCCCTCGATATAATCATCAGAATCTATGATCTCATGCGCCAAATTATGCATTCTACATAAATTAAATGTCTAAACTAGCATGGAATTGTTGTAAAGAAATTCTATTGAATCTCAATCTTTCCCGTAGGGTTCAGAACAATACATCTAACGCTTAAAACTATTGATTTCAAGTACAAAAAAAGCGCAATTAAGCGCTTTTTATATCCACAAAAACTTAAACTTTAGTCAAGACCTGCACGGGCAATTTTTACATCACCAACACCACTATCAAATCCCCCTTTTAAAAACTGAGGAAGGTTTGAATAAATGGATTTAATGTTAGTAATAACTTCATTCAGAAGAGCTGAACGTGGCATTTCGTCATATTGGTCATATATTTCAAACAAAATAGTTTCAAACCTTAAACCACACTCATTAGCCATGTTTTCCGCATAGCAAGCATCATCCAAATCATCTTCGCAATCACATAAACGAAGCTTTGCTTTGCTAACTAGCAGTGACATTTCAACATCCACTAACGCAGACACATAATTTATTATATTCATATTTAAATTC
>NZ_JAGTUL010000032.1:0-49835 GCF_018224605.1 Shewanella sp. M16
AACAGAATTTGCTTGGTGACAATAGCCTTGTGGAACCACCTGATCCCATCCCGAACTCAGAAGTGAAACGCAAACGCGCCGATGGTAGTGTGGGGTCTCCCCATGTGAGAGTAGGTCATCGCCAAGCATCCAAATAAACACAAAAGCCCTAGCCTAAACCGCTAGGGCTTTTGTGCTTATACGCTTCGCGAAAACTTATCTCGATGTCGGTCAATAAATGTTCCTCCAATATTGACACTTCCACCATCCATGGCGGTCGCCCGCCGCTAAGCGGACTCCCCGGCTACGAAGACAAGCTTCTTCGCGTTCAATCATGGCTAAATACTCCGTATTGATAGCGCCATGATTTCACCCCCATGTGAGTGTAGGTCATTGCCAAGCGCCTAATTATCTCATTGAGATGTAACCAAGCCAGCTGAATAAGCTGGCTTTTTTTGCGTCTGCAATTTGTAGAAATTAGTCCATTTTTCTTTCAACTTGCATGTTTCTCCGCTATTTTTACTCACCAACTCACCAACTCACCAACTCACCAACTCACCAACTCACCAACTCACCAACTCACCAACTCACCAACTCACCAACTCACCAACTCACCAACTCACCAACTCACCAACTCACCAACTCACTTGTCGCTCTTAGGCTTCCTCATTTCGTTCTTGCCCTAGTCCTATTGCTTAATCCTGCGCATAACTAAGAGGCTAAGGTTTTCTGAGGTAATACTGTTACGTATCTCTCAAGGTAACTGTTCGATACACAGATCGTATTGTCGGGCACTTCTCGGCGTTGATACCAAGGCGGATACTTAAGTTGTCAAAATGGATGATTTAATTTGTCTAGATTGAACCCATTCCTCTTCTTCAAACAATGTCTCCAGAACGATATTCCTTTTTATCTTCTCTCAGAATCAAATAGCAGTGACTTGGATTGTTAAATTTGCATATTTTTTCACTTGGTTTATTCCTATGCTCGTTGTTTTCAATTTAGGAATCATTTTTTAGCCTAAGACATCACTTCAGCTTAAATCCAACATTATGTTTGTTTCATTATGGAATATTGAATTAATCGCTCGATTTATGAGGATTAATAACTTGTTGCCTGTGGATTTACTTAATGTTGGTAAGACCAATTTACATTGATATGGTTTTTTTGTTATCAATTGGTTATGTTCGTAGCAGGTTGAGTTCAGCTGGTTTTCTTGCTGTGTGATTAGTTAGCTTTAAAATGTGATTTTTTATTCGATTTTTTCTGATTGGTGATTGCTATGTGTCTGTTTACGGAAGAACCATAGTTTGTGAGCAGTTCATTTGATGAATTTTGAACTTGTAATGCGATAGCGATGATTTTGGGGCAATCGCGCTGTTGATAGGGATCTAGAGCGTAAGGGGTAGGGGAGCTATGGAGGATGTAACGCAATCTTTATTGGATGCCGTTGGCATTATGTTTTTGGGGATGGGCTTAGTTTATTTATTTTTAAGTGTACTAATCCTTGGGATTCATTTGGTTGCGCGTTGGTGTGCAGTCGATGCTGCATCTGCACGTTTTGCTAAAAATCATGCTAAAAGTCAGCAGAGGGTAGCGCAATCTGATGCTAAACCTTTAGATCAAAGCTTGGTCGCTGCGATTTCACTAGCGGTAAAGCAGTATCGTTCACAGATTAAGTAATGGGGAGCAGTATGACTTTTGTATCTAATTCTACGACAGCAGTGGCTAAGCCATTATTTTTAACTGATGTCGTATTGCGGGACGCACATCAATCCATTTTAGCGACGCGCTTACGCATTGATGACATGTTACCTATAGCGCCGTTACTCAATAAGATCGGTTTCTGGTCATTGGAATCTTGGGGCGGGGCGACTTTTGATGCCTGTATTCGTTATCTTGGTGAAGATCCCTGGGACAGAATTCGTGAGTTGAAAAAGGCAATGCCGAATACGCCGCAGCAAATGTTGCTGCGTGGCCAAAACTTATTAGGTTATCGCCATTATGCCGATGATTTAGTCACGCGTTTTGTTGAGCGTGCTCATACTAATGGCGTCGATGTATTTCGTATTTTCGATGCAATGAATGATGTTCGTAATCTCGAAACTGCGGTGAAAGCGGTGCGCCAAGTTGGCGGCCATGCGCAGGGGACTATCTCATACACGACTAGCCCAGTGCATACCATAGAGACTTGGGTTGATATGGCAAAACGTCTCGAAGATATGGGATGTGATTCTTTGTGTATCAAAGATATGGCGGGGTTGCTTAAGCCGATGGAAGCGTTTGAGCTTATCAGTCGACTAAAATCTCAAACGCAACTCGTGTTATCTATGCATTGCCATGCGACGACAGGATTAAGTACCGCCACTTACCAGAAAGCCATTGAAGCGGGTATCGATGTGCTCGATACGGCAATTTCGTCGATGAGCCAAACCTATGGACATACTGCTACTGAAACCGTTATCGCTATGGTGGATGATACTGAGCGTGCGACTGGTTACGATATGGTATTGCTTGAGGAGATTGCCGCTTATTTCCGTGAAGTACGCAAGAAATACGCTAAGTTTGAAGGCGCGCTGAAAGGCATTGATTCGCGGATCTTACGTGCACAAGTGCCTGGTGGCATGCTGACCAATATGGAGAGCCAACTTAAGGAACAAGGCGTGGCCGATAAGATGGACTTGGTCTTGGAAGAAATTCCCCGCGTGCGTGCTGACTTAGGTTTTTTGCCCTTAGTGACACCTACATCGCAGATTGTCGGCTCGCAGGCGGTCATTAATGTGTTGATGGGGGAGCGTTATAAGTCACTGACCAAAGAGACTGAAGGTGTGCTTAAGGGCGAATATGGCGCGACGCCTGCGCCTGTGGATGCTGTATTGCAAGCCAGAGTCTTGCAAGGTGCTGAAGCCATTACATGTCGTCCTGCAGACCTATTAACGCCAGAGCTGGCTAAATTACGGCTTGAGTTAGCTGATAAAGCACAGGAACAAGGCATTCGCCTATCTTCAGAGCATGACGATGATGTGCTGACCTATGCACTCTTCCCACAAATAGGATTGCTGTTCTTAAAGAATCGTGACGATCCGAGCGCCTTCGAGCCTAAACCTGAGCTGACTTCTGCACTTGCTACTAATGCTGCGGATCGTGGCCCTGAAACTTACACTGTCACTGTCGAAGGGCAAGAGTACATAGTTGAAGTTGCCGCAGGCGGTGAGATCTCGCAAATCCAGCCACAGGGACAAAGTGTTCATGCTGTGCAAGCTGTGACTGAGAGTACAACGCCAGCAACAAGCCATGGTGAAATCAGGTTTGAAATGAGCGCGCCTTTGTCGGGCAATATCTTCAAAGTGCATGTTTCTCCTGGCGATAGAGTGTGTGAAGGCGATGTCGTGATCATCCTTGAGGCGATGAAGATGGAAACCGAAATTCGTGCTCAGGGCGATGGTATTATCGCTAAGATCTGGGTGAAAGAAGGTGACTCAGTGTCTGTGGGTTCTCAATTACTGGCCTTGGCGTAGGAGTCATTATGGAAGGTTTAATGGCTTTTTGGGCCGAGACAGGTATCGCTCACTTTACTGGCGGGCAAGTGTTGATGATGGCAGTGGGCGCTTTGCTCTTGTATCTCGCCATCGTACGTGGTTTTGAGCCTTTGCTATTGTTGCCCATTGGTTTTGGTGCAGTGCTGGCGAACATTCCCCATGCGGGATTTACCGAAGAAGGTGGCATGCTGTATTACGCCTATCATGTGGGGATTGAGACTGGGGTGTTCCCACTGTTGATCTTTATGGGTGTTGGTGCGCTAACTGACTTTAGCGCCTTGATTGCGAATCCTAAAACCCTGTTATTAGGGGCGGCTGCGCAGTTTGGGATTTTTGCGACACTGATTGGCGCAATAGCGCTGAACTTAGTGCCGGGATTTGAGTTCACCATGAAGGATGCAGCGGCCATTGCGATTATAGGCGGTGCCGATGGACCAACGGCGATTTTCCTTGCCTCAAAACTGGCGCCTGAGTTATTGGGGGCGATTGCGGTCGCGGCCTATTCCTACATGGCACTAGTCCCGATTATTCAACCGCCGATCATGCGGTTACTGACAACTCAAGCCGAGCGCGAAATTAAAATGGAGCAGCTGCGCGAAGTCAGTAAGAAGGAAAAGATCATTTTCCCTTTGATGGTACTGGGATTAACGATTCTCTTCCTACCTGCAGCCACGCCGTTAGTGGGTATGTTTTGTCTTGGTAACTTGATGCGCGAATCGGGCGTGGTGGATAGATTATCGAAAACGGCGCAGAACGAGCTTATCAATATCGTTACGATTTTCTTAGGGTTAGCTGTCGGTTCTAAGTTATCAGCCGACCAATTCCTGCGGCTTGAAACCTTAGGAATTTTGGTATTGGGAGCTTTAGCATTTGGCATTGGTACTGCTGCAGGTGTATTGATGGCAAAACTGATGTGTAAGTTGTCGGGTGGTAAGATTAATCCGTTGATTGGTGCCGCAGGGGTGTCGGCTGTACCTATGGCAGCACGAGTCGTGAACAAAGTTGGATTAGAGGCCAACCAACACAACTTCTTGTTAATGCACGCCATGGGTCCCAATGTGGCGGGAGTGCTAGGTTCTGCTGTGGCTGCGGGGATTTTACTTGCTGTGCTGGGTTGATGACAGAGTGGGTTAACTGATTGGGCTTGACTGAGTGGGTAAATTTAGCGGGTTTATCTTCGAATTTATTCTAGTCGTTAACGCTGTTTTATCACTAAGGCCAACTCAGTATTGAGTTGGCTTTTTGTTAAGTCACTAATTTAGAAAATGAATCCTTGGTATTAAACTAAGCCGTTAACCAGAGTAATGCCATAAGGATTAAAATCAGCCCGCCACCTATACCGATAATGTAGATAAAACCTCGCTGGCCTTGTTTTAGCGTGAGTTTGTTGGCTTTTAAAAATAATGCCCAAAACAAACATAGGATCAGCGGGATAAGGAAGAGTCTCGTCATTGTTTGTTCTGCTAAAGTGTGAGTTAGAGTAGTTTTAGAGTCTAACAGCTTGATCTTATTTGAGTAACCTATTTTGCAGTTTATAGGGACTGTCGAAGTTGATTGTGGCTTCTAAAGCCAATAGATTAAAGACCGTTTGTAGGATAATAAAAGAGACCGCCGAAGCGGTCTCTTACTGTGGTCAATGGTACTGATTATTTAGCTTAATACTTTTTATACAGTATTGTTATTGCTACGAACTCACAGGTGTAACGTCTTGATTGTCGTTCGAATAGAACTGTTCTTCATCGAGTTCATTTTCGGATTTACCAATCACAACAGCAGTCATCATATCGCCCGTTACGTTAGTTGCTGTGCGGATCATATCGATAATACGGTCAATTGCGGCGATAAAGGCAATGCCTTCAAGTGGCAGACCAATCACACCTAAGGTGACAGTTAACATCACCATCGCACTTCCTGGTACGCCAGCGGTACCAACAGAAGCGACGGTCGCAGTCACGGCGATCATCACATAGTCCAGTGTATCGAGCGGAATATTGTAAATCTGCGCGATGAAGATAGCGGCTATCGCAGGGTAAATACCCCCACAGCCGTCCATGTTCATGGTCGCACCTAATGGCATCACAAAGGCACTATAACGTTTTGATACACCCATGGTTTCGACTGCGCGGGTGCTCGCAGGTAAAGTACCGAAACTTGAGGAAGTACTAAAGGCGACTAACTGCGCTGGCATAGCTTTGCGGAAAAATTGCAGTGGGCTTAAACCACCGACAAATTTCACTAAGCCACCGTAAACAAAGATGATGTGGATAAAAGCGGCAATGTAGATAGCCCCGATAAACTTACCTAAAGGCAGTAGAGTCGATAAACCATATTCACCCACAACCCATGCCATTAAACCAAACACACCGATAGGAGTGAGTTTTAAGACCATGCGAGTCAGTTGGAACATGACTTCAGCACCTGCTTCAATGGTGCGTTTTAATGGCTCTGCTTTCTCGCCGACTTTATTGATAGCGATACCTACCAAAGCTGCAAACACGATAATTTGCAGTACCTTGCCTTCAGCGAGTGAAGCAAAAGGATTTACAGGGATCATGTCGAGCAACACTTGTGCGAAACCGGGAATATTACGCTCGCGCACTTCAGTCGTTGTGAGTTGCATGGTGCCACCCATGTCGATCATTGAGCCCACAGCTAAGCCGATCAGAGAGGCGATTGTGCCTGTCAGCATGAACATACCCAAAGTTTTCAAGCTCAGGCGTTTCAGACTGGTTTGCGAGTTGAGCGATGTGATACTCACGACAATGGCACAAAATACCAAAGGCGCGACCAACATCTTAATGGCCCCAATGAACAGATCACCTAATGGTTTTAGCACTGTGGCGCTTTCACCTAAAATAACGCCAACGAGCGCACCTAAGATAAAGCCTGCTAAGACTTTTTGCCAAAACGGAATGCGGCTAATGGTTTGAAGGATCATGCATATTCCAGAAAAATAAATTAAGAGTGAGCCAATAGGCCTGCGATGATAGGATTCGTATTTAACGAGTTGAGCGTGATGTTAACGCGCTCTCAGTCATGCGCATGGTTATTGCCTGCCATAGTTAACCATTGTATCGACAGAGCTAGGGTTATAACAAACCGTTTTTCTTATAACTTATTGTGATAAGTGAGTTTGTTGTAAAAAGATTAAGTGAAACATTCAATTAACCCATGGCAAACCTCATCGCATTGAATACAAAAAGAGAGATTTATCATTGAGTAAGCCATTATGACTGAGTTAGGTATTATGTTCTCCGGCGCTTTTTTAGCGGCCACTTTGTTACCGGGGGGATCTGAAGTCTTACTCATGGCGCTATTAAACAATACCCCAGAGGCTTGGGTTGCGCTAGTCGTGGTGGCCAGTATTGGTAACACCTTGGGCGCGATGACCAGTTTCTACTTAGGCCGCTTAGGTCGCCTCGCAAAATCACCAGAAGCGTTAGCGACAGGTAAACACGCAAAGGGGCTCGCCTTGATTGAACGCTACGGCGTATGGGCGTTGTTACTCTCATGGGCACCAGTTGTCGGCGATATTCTCTGTTTATTGGCGGGTTGGTTGAGGCTACCGCTAATACCTTCTTTGGTGATGATTTTAATCGGTAAAACAATTCGTTACTTAATTGTTGCCGCTGCCGTGCTGCAATGGATGGCATGATGGCGCTAGGATGCATTTAATGGTCAAGGGCGGGGAGTGTTTTTCCGTTTAGACTGAATTTACTGTATAGATAGGAACTTAGTGTTAATTTTGCGAGTCATAAATCCCAATGCTTAATCATTTAAGCGCACTATGACTAAACGCAGCACTATGATTATGAAGCTGTATTTTTGGCCCATTGATGTATGAGGGGAATGTTTTGAAGAAATGGATATTAGCGGTCGCAATTTCTGCCGCACTTGCGGGTTGTGCATCTGAAACGACTACGGTGAACTTGCCCACAGGCGTTAAACTTATCGAAAATGTGCAATTGGCCGATTCGCAAGTAGGGATCCCCTACAAAAAGTACCAATTAGCCAATGGGTTAACGGTTATTTTACATCAAGATGATTCCGATCCCTTAGTGCATGTCGACGTCACTTATCATGTGGGCTCTGCCCGTGAATTAGCTGGGCGTTCGGGATTTGCGCATTTATTTGAACACATGATGTTCCAAGGCTCGCAGCATGTTGCCGATGAACAGCATTTTGAAGTGGTTACCGAAGCCGGTGGTACCCTAAATGGCACGACCAATACCGACAGAACCAATTACTTTGAGACAGTACCCAACAATCAATTAGAAAAAATGTTGTGGCTCGAGTCGGACCGTATGGGCTTTTTGTTGCCGGCACTCACTAGTGAAAAATTCGAAGTGCAGCGCGAAACCGTCAAAAACGAGCGTGCACAACGTATCGATAATCAGCCCTATGGCCGCATGAGTGAGCGTTTTAGCCAAGCTATGTATCCTGTCGGTCATCCTTATTCTTGGCCTGTAATTGGCTGGCCGGACGATCTTAATCGCGCCACGGTTGACGATGTTAAACACTTTTTCCAACGTTGGTATGGCCCTAACAATGCGACCTTGACCATAGGTGGCGATTTCGATGAAATGCAGACCTTAGCCTGGGTGAATAAATATTTTGGTGAAATCCCCCGCGGTCCTGAAGTCTCATTAGAGCAAAAGGCGCTGGTTAACTTAGATAAAACGCGTTACATCTCCATGGAAGATCAAGTGCACTTGCCTTTGATCCGTATTGGTTTTCCAACCGTATACGCTAGACATTCAGATGAGGCCGCGCTCGATCTGTTGGCCAATATTTTAGGTGGTGGGAAAACATCCTTATTATATAAAAACTTGGTTAAGGACGGTTATGCCGTGCAGGCTAATGTGAGTCATCCTTGTCAAGAGCTTGCGTGTCAGATGTCGATTTATGCTTTAGCCAATCCTGAAAAGGGCGGCAAACTGGCGGATCTGGAGCAACGTATCCTCGACTCGATTAAGGAGTTTGAGCAACGTGGCGTTACCGATGACGATTTGCAAAAAGTCAAAGTGCAGTTTGAGGCTGATACTATTTATAGCCTGCAGAGTGTTTCTGGCAAAGTGTCGACCTTAGCTATGAACCAAACGCTGTCGGGCAATCCGAACATGATTGCCTCAGATCTGAATCGTTATGCCAATGTGACCAAAGACGATGTGATGCGCGTGTTTAAGCAATACATTAAAGATAAACCTATGGTGGTTATGAGTGTGGTGCCGCAGGGAATGACATCACTTATTGCCCATGCAGATAACTTCACGCCTGCAACGTTGCCGATTGCACACGCTGCGGTAGATGGGGATTTGCCCAAGCCTGAACTTGTTTCAAGTTTTGATCGGACTAAGATGCCTGCATCTGGCGTTGCACCTATGCTCAAAGTACCTAAAATTTGGACAAAAACCTTAGCCAATGGCATCGAAGTCATGGGCACTCAAAGTACTGAAACACCAACAGTTGAGTTAATTGTTTATCTCAATGGTGGCCACAGACTCATACCCGTCGAAAAAGCAGGCTTAGCAACGCTGACTGCGGAAATGCTTAATGAATCGAGCCAGAAGCGCAGTAGTGAAGCACTATCACAAGCCTTAGAAATGCTAGGTAGTAGTGTCGACTTTAGTGCGTCTGAATATCAAAGTTCGATCAAAGTATCAGCTCTGACAGCACATTTAGATGAGACGCTGGCGATTATGGAAGAAAAGCTGTTTCAGCCAGCATTCAGCGAAGCTGACTTTGCGCGAGTGAAACAACAGCAATTACAACAGATCCAGCATATGCAGTCCGATCCTAGCTATCTGGCTGATACGGCGTTGTCGTCTTTGTTATACGGTAAAGACAATGCGTTAGGTGTGAATGATCTCGGCACGCTCGATTCTGTCGCGGCGCTTACGTTAGCCGATGTAAAAGCGTTTTATGCCCAGCAGTATCAAGGCGGCAACGCTAAAATTGTCACTGTTGCTAATTTATCTGAATCTGCATTGCTGCCTAAATTAGCGGGATTAAACCAGTGGAAAGGAGAAGCAGCTGTGGTACCGCCACTTAAGCCACTCCCTGCATTAAAAGGCGGCACAATTTATGTGATTGATAAACCTGGTGCGGCGCAATCGGTAATCAATATTGCCAAGCGCGCATTACCTTACGATGCCACAGGCGATTATTTTAAATCCTATCTGATGAATTATCCGTTAGGCGGCGCATTCAATAGCCGTATCAACCTAAATTTACGTGAGGATAAAGGTTATACCTATGGTGCTCGCACTCGTTTTACAGGCGGTGCTGAAGTGGGCGATTTTGTCGCATCAAGTAACGTTCGCAGTGACGTGACGGCGAAAGCACTCATTGAGTTTGTAAAAGAAATCAGTGCTTATCAGCAGCAGGGCATGACGGATACTGAACTTGCCTTTATGCGTAATTCAGTCTCTCAAGGGCAAGCCCTTGATTATGAAACACCGTATCAAAAAGCGGGCTTTATGCGGATGATCCAACGTTACCAATTGAGTCAAGATTTTACGACTCAACAGGACAAGATCATTAATACTGTAACAAAAGATGAACTCAATGCCCTCGCGGCTTCCGAGCTAGATATCAATAAAATGGTGATTCTGGTGGTGGGAGATAAAGCGACAATTGAAGCGGATTTAGCTGTATTGGGCTATCCAATTGAAACTTTAGTATTGTAAATTAGTATTTCGCCCTTATATAGGTAGATAGACGGGGGCATTAGTTAACGACTATTTGCCCTATATTTACCGGATTTACATCGAAAGACGGTGACAGCATTAGCTGTCACCGTCTGCTTTTAATCATACAAGGTGTGAATTTGGCTTGCCCCACAGACAGGTTTAGATTTATTTTGAGGCATATTTTGCAAGATAAGCCTCAAAATAAAGGTCTGACTGTTAACCTTGTCGCGATAGCGAATCACCAATTAGAGAAGCGCAAATTGAAGTCATTCAATGAATTAGTACAACATCTCTCGGACGCCAATGGGCGCACCGCACTCTTGGGTATGTTACGTGGCATAGAACGTGAGGCGTTGCGGATTGATGAGTTTGGTTATCTCGCGACAGACTCGCATCCCGAAGCATTAGGCTCGGCGTTAATGCATTCACGTATTACGACGGATTACAGTGAAGCCTTGCTCGAGTTTATTACGCCAGTAAATCACAATGTTGAGCAACTTCTCACTGGGTTAACTGAGACTCATGCCTTCAGCGTGCGCCACTTAAATGGTCAGCGTTTGTGGCCCGTGAGCATGCCTTGCTATGTGAAAGATGAGCAACAGATCCCCGTTGCCCGCTATGGCTCATCGAATACTGGCATGATGAAAACCTTGTATCGTAAGGGGTTAACCTATCGTTATGGTGCCCTGATGCAGATCATCTCTGGGGTGCACTTTAACTTTTCGGTATCGCAAGAATTATGGCAAAGCCTGTATGAGTTAAGTGATAAAGAGTTAACTTACGATGATTTTATTTCAGAATCCTATTTCGGCTTGATCCGTAACTATCGCCGTTTAGTGTGGGTACTACCTTATTTATTTGGTGCCTCGCCAGCGTTATGTAGCTCCTTTATTAAAGATCAAAAAACCGACCTCAAGTTTGAAAAAACGGGCCATGGAACTCTGTATCTGCCCTATGCCACTTCGTTGCGTATGAGTGATTTAGGCTATACCAACAAAGAGCAAGAAGATCTAAATATCAGCTATAACTCTTTGCCTGAGTATCTGGCTGGCGTGAATGCCGCCACTAAAATGCCTTCTGCAAACTTTGCTAATATCGGCGTTAAAGTCGATGGTGAGTATCGTCAACTTAATGCCAATGTATTGCAGATTGAAAACGAGTTCTACTCGCCAATCCGTGCGAAACGGGTCACACGTAGTGGCGAGAAACCGTCTGAAGCTTTGGCCCGTGCGGGGGTGGAATACATTGAAGTGAGAGCGTTGGATGTTAATCCATTTAGCCCAGTTGGCATTGAGTCGACACAAGTACGTTTCCTCGATTTATTCCTACTCTATTGTTTATTAACGCAGTCGCCTAAGTCTGAGGCGAGCGAAGAGGCGAGATTAAGCGCGAATCTTAAAGCTGTGGTGCTTGAAGGCCGTAAACCTGGGCTTGAGTTATTAACTGCAGACGGTTCACGTTCGCTTAAATCTTGGTTAGAAGAGTTGTTTGATGGCTTGCAACCTTTGGCAGTATTGCTCGATGGTGAGGGGACGGATTATCAAGTGGCTTTGGCCCATTGGCGTAAAGCGGCTGAAGATCCGAATTTAACCCTGTCGGGACAAGTGCTGCAAAACGTGATCAACAAGGGCCAAGATCATGGTCAGTGGGTAATGACGTTAGCGCAGCAATACTATCAATACTTTATCGATTATCCCTTGTCGAGCGAGACCATAGCGCAGTATCAAGCTGAAGCATCCAGTTCGCTTAACAAGCAAGCTGAACTAGAGGCGGCGCAGAGTGCAGTTTCATTCGATGATTATCTAGAAGATTACTTTGGAGTGAAGCTGTGAAAGAGGGGTTATTCTCTTTCACTGGCCTACGTGCCTGCGTAGCTTTGATTGGGTTCAGTGCCTTGTTATCTGGCTGCGCCGCGTCACCTGAAGATCCACTGGGCTGTGGTACTGTGTCGGGTTATTTGCAGCCCGATGCCAGTACTCACTGGTATCGAGTGGTGGTGACCCATTTAAACGGGCAGGCAGTCGTTTCTAAGCCTAATTATCAGTTAGCGCCTGGCGAATATGAATTTATCGTTGCGGAGCTGATCGATGATCCAAGTTTGTCAGTCACGCTTGCCGCGCGGACACCCAAAGTATTCAAGCTCAATGTTGAAAGTCATCAGCGTTATCATATCGGTGCGTTATTTCACACCGATAAGCGCTATATGGGTAAAGACACTGCGTATTGGGAACCCGGCGTGTGGCAGCAAGAAGATCATGAGTGTCAGTTTGAGCTGAGTCCCGAAACGAAATAGCCAAAGTGTTAAGTTCAAGTGGTAAGCCAGCAACATACGATTTAAGTCATATTGATTTAGCCCCTAGCGTTGAGATCTTCTAAGCGCAAAAAAGGCTTTTTATGCTTGCCTCAGCCTGAGTCTATGACATCATGGCGCGAGCTAACTCTCCAAAGAACATGATATTAATGAATAAATCCTCCGCTATCTTACTCTGCGCAAGTCTCGGCATCTTGTCAGGTTGCGCGACATCTCCGCCTAAGTCTCCCGAAAATTTGTGTGAGATATTTCAAGAACACCGAGATTGGTACGATGCCGCTAAAGATGTCCGTGATAAATGGGGTGTGCCAGTGCATGTGCCGTTAGCTATGATGTATCAAGAGAGTTCATTCAAGCACAACGCCGCGCCACCGATGGAATACTTTTTAGGTTTTATCCCTATTGGCCGTGCTAGTGATGCCTATGGATATGCGCAGGCTAAGACCATGACGTGGGATGATTATGTGCGTGAGACGGGAAACAGTTGGTCGAGCCGCAGTGATTTCGATGATGCCTTGGATTTTATGGGCTGGTTTATCAGCAAAACCCATAAGATAAATGGCGTATCTAAATGGGATGCGCGGGCGCAGTATCTTAATTATCACGAAGGCTGGGGCGGTTATCGCCGTGGCAGTTATAAATCTAAGGCGTGGTTAGTGAAAGTGGCGAACAAGGTGGATGCGAGGTCGAAACGCTACGCGGCTCAATATAAAACCTGCCAAGAAGATTTAGATTCATCTTGGCTGTGGCGTTTATTTTTTGGTTAGGATTACGTTTTTATATCATTGTCAGCCACTTAAGTGAGAATGGCTGACTGTCGGTGTTCAATTTAGATATTTAATCGAGCTAGCTAATTGAGATTGCTAATCGAGATAGTAAACTCAAATCTTAAACTCAGATATTCAACTCCGACGCTTACTGATTGTTGATATTAGCCTTTTGACATCGGCTGCAGCACCATACTTCAATTGATTTATTGCGCTTTCACTGCGAAGGTTTCTAATGCCTGAATGGCTTTTTTCTTCGCACGTTTTTGCTCATACATAGCATGATCTGCAGTCTTAAAGGATTGATACCAATCGGCTTCGAAGGGGGCAATACCAAAACTAAAACCTAGGCTAAGCTCTGAACCTTGATTCAAGGTTTTGCGCATATCATCTAAGTCTTGTTCAATTTGAGCTAACGGCCCATGGCATAAAGCGACAAACTCATCGCCACCAAAACGGGAAATAATGCCTTTATTTTGCCAATAGGTGAGCATGGCGGTGGCTGTTCGCTTGATGGCAACATCACCCATCTGGTGCCCATAGGCATCATTAATGGACTTGAGATTGTCCATATCGATAATAATTAAAAAACTGCCTAAGTGAGGTTTGTGCTGCCAGTGGTGCAGTTCATCTTCAAAATTCTTTCGATTATAAAGTCCTGTTAATGGATCAAAATTGGCGAGTTTAGTGATCTGCAGTGACTTCTGATAGAGCGCAATGGCATTGCTAGCTTCGTGAGTTAGGATAGAGACAAGATTGCGGTCGTAATCGCTAAAGGCGCCAATGCTACTGCTATCGAGATTGAGCATGGCATACAGTTTGCCATCAATACGAATAGGGCTAGACAGGGTTGAGCGTATCGGCTGCTTTGACACTGAGAGTAACACTTTTTGATCATCTTCCGTTAAGGTGCTAGCCGCATTGATATTCTTCATATCATTGATGACCACTACTTGATCGCATCTCCCTTCAGTGAGTCGATATTCAAAAGTTTGCTCTAAGGTAAAATCCAGTTGTCTGAGTTTTGCTAAATCGAGCCCCACGACAGATTCAAAATACAGTTTATTATTCACCTCGTTGATTTTAATGATGCTGCCCATTTCGGCACCATTTATCACGTACACGGCTTTATTGAGTAAGGCGTCCAGAAAGGCATGCTCATTTTTATAATGGCTCGAGAGATGGGCGAGTTCATAGATGGCATCGTTGATGGTGACGACTTGCTCTAAATGCTGCCATAGTCGAGTTAAACGACCCTGATGCAAATAGTAAATTAGGCTGTAGGCAAAAATATAAATGATGCAAACAAACAGTAAGGGCAGGATAGTCCAATTTTCTGTGGGTGCATTAAAGATAAACAGCAGGATGAATAGACATATCGGCACTATAAGCAGTAGCAGATGATAGCGATAATCTAAGCGATCTATGGTCTTACGTTTGAAATTATCCCTTAATTTCACTCGACTATTCCTTTATCTGTGTCATTGCTAGTAATCATTGAATGCTATACATCACTAACGTATTCACACTGAGTTCAGTTAAGTATATAACGAAAATTGAAATATAAACTGATATGAAACTGTGAACAATTTCATATCAGTAATTTTGGTACTAAATACTGAATTAACGCGAATTTTCTGCGTATTCGGTCAATATCCAAGCTAATGGTACTTGGTATTGGATTGGCATCCAAGTTTGCAGTGCGGCTATGCTCTGGTTGAGCACAGTTTGATTTGGCACTGATAGGTTTAAATGTCCGACTTTACGACCCGGGCGCACTTCTTTGTTGTACCAGTACAACTCAGCATTGGGCAAACTTAACCAGCGAGGGTCATTATCGATACCGATAAGGTTGACCATAACACACTGAAAATTCACTTGTGGCTGTGGGATCTCAATTCCGCAAAGTGCTCTAAGATGCAGCTGGAATTGATCCATATGGGTTCCGGCTTGGGTCCAATGGCCAGAGTTGTGCACTCGCGGTGCCAGCTCATTCACCAATAACTCATCACCAACACGGAAGCATTCCATCGCCATCACGCCGACGTATTCAAGCTCGTGCATAATGGCGCTGAGCATAGCTTCGGCTTGGGCTTGTAAGGGGGTTAAGCGTGCCAGTGGCGAAATCGACGCCATTAAAATGCCGTCCTGATGTAAGTTCAGCGTCAGCGGATAAAACACGCATTCGCCTTCGCGAGTACGCACGCCAACCAATGATACTTCTTCATCAAAATTAATCGCTTGCTCAGCAATCGCAAGGTTACGCCAATCGTTTGGAATATCACCTGCTTCGGCTTCTTTTAGCCAATGTTGACCTTTACCGTCATAACCACCGGTACGGCGTTTCATCAAGACTCTAGGACCATAGTGCTGATACAGGGTATCGACTTGGGTATTATCGTCGACTAAGGTCCAAGGCGCTGTGGGAACGCTGAGCTGGTCGAGTAGACTCTTTTGGCTAAAACGGTCGGCTAAACGGCTAAATACCGGACCATTAACAAAGTGGGGGTGTGAGCTGAGTTGTAAACTCAGGGCGGACTCTGGCCACTGTTCGCGCTCGGCGGTAATAATGTCGTGGGGCGCGAGTGGCAGAATGTCATCCGTAGGCGTCATGATATCGACGGCGTTAACTTCAATCGCTAATGGCTCACCAGCGTGGGTCAACATGGCGCCCAGCTGACCATTACCTAATACCCAAACCTTAGGTTTAGTGTTTGTCTGGGTCATTAGACTTCCCTCGGGTCTGGATTGTCCAGTACCGCACGGGTCTGTTCTTCTCTGAAAGCGTCAACACGAGCCGCTAATTCTGCATCGTTATTCGCAAGGATTTGGCAGGCCAATAATCCCGCATTGAATGCGCCCGCTGTACCTATGGCTAAGGTGCCGACGGCGATGCCTTTTGGCATTTGAACGATAGATAATAAGCTATCCATACCTGACAGGGCTTTACTTTGGACTGGTACACCTAATACGGGTAAGCGAGTTTTAGAGGCAATCATACCGGGTAAGTGCGCTGCACCACCTGCGCCACCAATGATGATTTTAAAACCACGTTCGGCGGCAGAGGCTGCAAACTCCATGAGTTTATCTGGCGTTCTATGGGCGGAAACCACTTCAACATGATAAGGCACTTGCAGTTTATCCATTATCTCAGCGGCGGCTTCCATCGTGGGCCAATCACTTTTAGAACCCATAACAACAGCAACAAGGGCTTGCATGATAACTCCTTAACTCACTAATTTTAATTATATTTTGACCTTGTTTCAGGTCTAGGTACAGTTGATGCTTGTCTCGCCGTCACCGGTAGCTAGCATCATGGCGCTGAATAATACCATGATCCTAGCGATTTCTGCCCGTTTTTGCGTGTGAAAAAACGTCTTTCGCGGCGATGAATAGGTGAGGTGATGGAGCAATAAAAAAGACCAACACTGAGGTTGGCCTTTGGCGTTAGTTTGCAGTCATAAGCCGCTGATATTGGGTTGCAAGGTTTACAGTATTTGCTTATCCGTAGTGATTTCTATTTGCTGAGTGATAACTGGCGCTTCTGTCATTGCCTCACGTAGGGTCGAGTAAAACTTCAACACACCTTCAATTGGCTGGATCTTCGCTCTCGCCAGCGTTCGGATGGGCTGGAACTGCAGATCGGCGATAATGAGCTTAGTCTTATTCGCTTTGCATTTTTCAATCAGCTTCGTCAGTGCGGCTAATCCTCCCGCATCCAGAATAGATACTCCATCGAGATAAAGCACTATCACTTGTTTATCTTCGGTGAGACTCGCGATTTCGGAGAAAATGCGGTCAGCAGCAGCGAAGAATAGCGGCCCGTTAATTTTGAGGACAGCCCAATCGGCAGGTAGCTCTTGATCCACATAACGCTTGTTGGTGCTGATATCGTAAAGCTTTGTCATCTCGGCAATTTCTTTCATAAACAGCAAGGCAGCAAGGATAATTCCCACACTGATGGCGATCACCATGTCGAAAATAACCGTTAATGAAAAACAACTGACAAAAACCATGATATCGCTGGTGGGCGCAGTTTTAATTAAATGTAGTGCCTTGTGGGCTTCACTCATGTTCCAAGCCACAACAAGTAGCAGGGCTGCCATGGCTGACATGGGCAAATAAGCTAATACGCCCGCTAAGGCGACTAAACCAATTAAGACTACTATAGCGTGGATCATGGCCGCTATCGGGCTCTGAGCTCCCGCTTTGACGTTTGCCGCGCTACGGGCAATTGCTGCAGTGGCCGGAATACCACCAAAAAACGGCGTGATGATATTACCTATACCTTGCCCTAGTAATTCACTGTTGGCACTGTGACGTTTACCTGTCATGCCATCGAGCACCACTGCACAAAGTAGCGATTCAATTGCGCCTAACATGGCAATGGCAAAGGCGGCAGGTAATAAGGCTTGAAAGGTCGCGAGATTAAACTGAAACGCTTGGCCATTCGCGCCAGCTTGCAGCCAAGGCCATTCGAAACTGGGTAATACGGCAGGAATTCCCATGCCTGTGGTGCCATCACTCAGTTGATAGTGAAAACGGGTTCCTATGGTTTCTATATCTGCACCCATGGCATTGAGAACCAAGGCGAACATAGTACCGAGTACAATAGCTGGAAGGTGCGCTGGCACGGGTGTTTTGAGTTTTGGCCAAAGTAGCATAGTCGCTAAGGTCGCGGATGCTACCAGTAGGCTAGGTAAATGCACCGAGGGTAGCGCTTGAGCTAATGTCATCAACTTAGCCAGATATTGCTCTGGCATCTGGGCTATCTCGAGTCCGAAAAAATCTTTGAGCTGCAAGGTAGCGATGACGACACCTATCCCCGCGGTAAAGCCTAAGGTGACGGATTCAGGGATATACAAAATTAATCGGCCAAGTCGCAGCATTGCCATGCCGACGAGTATCATTCCGGACATCACAGTCGCGATTAATAATCCTGCTAAACCAAACTGTTGGGCTATCGGATAGAGCAATACTACGAATGCTGCTGTCGGGCCTGACACGCTATAACGTGAGCCGCCAGATATGGCGATAATAAAACCGCCGACAATCGCAGTGTATAAACCGTATTGAGGTGCAACTCCACTGGCAATGGCTAATGCCATTGCTAACGGTATGGCAATAATGCCGACAGTGAGACCTGCAAGAAGATCTTGCCCAAAACGTTTAAACGAATACTTATCCTTCACGCAAGCTTCTGTGAGTGCGTGGGCGATTCTTAGGGAAAACAAATGAGCTGAGTGTGACACGAGTGGGTCCCATAGCGAGGCGAGTAACAAGCTTCTATTTTAGTGACCTGATACAAGACGCAGTGTGAGCTTGATTGCAAAAACGATTGAAAATACTTTGTTTTGTATAAATAGTGTGCTTGGAGGCTGTTTGATTCTCATTTAAGAGTGGTTTGTAAAATATTTTGATACTTTAACCCTTTTAGTCATTTACGCCGTTTACAGCCTTAGGTCAACATCAAAGGCATTCAACATGAAAACAATATACTCCCAGAAAACCATTGCACATTCCTTATTACCTTGGGGAAACGCCAGCATATCGGCGAGCAATAGCGCAGCTTTATTCTTAGTCATGCTGAGCTTAACGGCCTGTGGCGGTAAAGGCTCTGAGGCTCAACAACGACAAGCGGAGCTGCAAGCCGAACAGAGTCATAAAGAAGTGTCACTGCGCCGTGCTGAAATGCGTGATGCTACTCAGATTGAGATGGCCAGAGTCGCGGCGTCGATGCAAATGTCTACCCATGGTGCAGTGATGGGAATGAACATAGCCCCAATGCCGTCAGACTATGCCGCGATTCCGTTAGCACAAAATAAATTCGAGCCGCTGGTACAAAATGGCATCATGGTGGCCGGAGAAATTCCAGTATCGACGTTTTCCATCGATGTCGATACTGGCAGTTATGCCACCTTAAGACGAATGCTGAGGGAAGGGCGCTTGCCCGAGAAAGGTACAGTCAGAGTTGAGGAAATGCTCAATTATTTTTCCTACGACTATCCCTTACCTGCTAAAAATGCCGCACCGTTTAGCGTTACGACAGAGCTTGCGCCATCCCCTTATAACAATGACATGATGCTGTTACGGATTGGTCTTAAAGGGTATGACTTACCTAAATCTCAGTTAGGCGCGAGTAACTTAGTCTTTTTGCTCGATGTGTCAGGTTCTATGGCATCTGCTGATAAATTGCCTTTACTGCAAACTGCGTTAAAGCTGCTAACAGCGCAGTTAAGCGCGCAGGATAAAGTTTCTATTGTAGTTTATGCAGGGGCTGCTGGTGTAGTGCTCGATGGCGCGTCGGGTAATGACACTCAAACTTTAACCTATGCGTTAGAGCAATTGAGCGCAGGTGGTTCAACCAATGGTGGGCAAGGAATCACACAAGCCTATCAATTGGCGAAAAAGCATTTTATCCCCCATGGTATTAATCGAGTCATCCTCGCGACTGATGGTGATTTCAACGTTGGTATGACAGATTTTGATGATTTGATTGCCTTGATTGAGAAGGAAAAAGATCATGGTATTGGCCTGACAACCTTAGGGTTCGGTTTGGGGAATTACAACGATCAACTCATGGAGCAATTAGCGGATAAGGGCAATGGTAACTATGCCTATATCGATACCCTGAATGAAGCTCGAAAAGTGCTGGTGGACGAGTTAAGTTCAAGCTTGTTCACTATTGCTAAAGACGTCAAAGTGCAAGTGGAGTTTAATCCGGCCTTAGTGTCTGAGTATCGTCTAATCGGTTATGAGAATCGTGCTTTAGCACGGGAGGATTTCAACAACGATAAGGTGGATGCGGGCGAAATTGGCGCGGGTCATACAGTGACTGCCTTATATGAATTAAGATATGTTGAAGCAGGGCAGATGGCGAATGATAAACTCAGATATGGCGTTGATGCTCAAACGGGGCAAGAAAAATACAGCCGTGAAGAAATCGCTTTCCTTAAACTGAGATATAAGCTGCCAGAGCAAACACAGAGTCAGTTACTGAGTTATCCCATCAGGTTAGACCAAAATGTTAAGCTGTTAGAACAAGCGAGTGATGATTTTAGATTTGCAGCAGCGGTTGCAGGATTAGGGCAATTACTGAATGGCAGCCATTATCTACATCAATTTGATTATACTAAGTTAAGCCAGTTAGCACGTTCGGCATTAGGGGACGATCCCTTTGGATATCGCCATGAGTTTGTGCAATTAATGGAAACCGCCGCGGCCATAGAGCAATCTAATCATGTGCCGATTAAGAAGGTATTCGATGGTACGGATAAACCTTTTCCTCCCCAAGATAAGCTTCATGGCGAGCCAGTGAGAGACAAGAGCAATACGCGCAATGAGAGATTACAATAGTAAAAGTAAATTCGTGGGGCTAACCCCAATGATGAGGAATTTCCCGTGGCATTAGCAATAGCGCAATTATCAAACCATGAGCACTCAGATGAGCAATTGATGTTGTGCTATGCCAAGGGCGATTCAAAAGCATTTGAACAGTTATACCTGAAGCACAAAGGTGCACTCTATCGCTACTTTGTACGCCAGTTAGGTGATAAGCAGTTAGCTGAAGATTTGTATCAAGAAACCTGGGGGCGGGTGATCCGCGCTGCGGCTAACTACGAAGCCAGTGCTAAGTTTACTACCTGGTTGTATCGTATCGCTCATAACTTATTGATTGATCATGTGCGGGCGGTTAAGCCCGTGGATTTTGTCGCTACTGATGAAGATGATGTAGGGCTCGATACTTTTGTGGCGGGTGAGCAAGATAAACCCGATGTGCAGTGGCAAGAAGCGCAAAAGAGCTTATTGCTAAAGACCTGTATCGCACTGTTACCCCAAGTTCAGAAAGAGGCATTTATCCTGAATATTGAAATGGGTTTTACGGCTGCCATCATTAGCGATATTGCGGGCGTGACCTTAGAAGCGACTAAAAGCCGTATTCGTTATGCTTACCAAAGCCTAAAAGATTGTGTCAGCGCGAAATGGCAGGAGGCGGGTCATGAGTAATTCTTCTTCAAGTGCTGATGAGCGCGCATTACAACAGGAAGTGCTGGCTTGGTATCGCCAACAGGCCTTAGAGGTTCCACCGCAGCAACTTGATCAAGATATCTTACAGCTGGCGCAAACTCACTTAGCTGAAATGCATCAAAGCAAAATAACCGCCGTTGAAGCGCCAAGTTCCGTCTGGCGACGCCATCCTTGGGCGTTATCGAGCGCGGCATCGTTAGTGCTTGTTGTTGGTCTGCTGGTGCTGAATCGACCTCAAGTCGAAGATGCACTTGCTCCAAGTCCTATGGTGATGAGTGCCCCTGCGCCACAAACGATGGCAAGAATGGCTGATACTGAAGCGATGCAATCTTTAAACATGCAAACAGAAGCCGTGGCTGAACATAAAAGACAGACGGAAATGCAGCAAGCTAAAGCCGCATTGGGAGCAACTGAGCAGCAGGATACAATTAGCCCCGCTATCGCTGCAAGGTCTATGAATGCACCAAAATTATCTGAGTCTGCTGAAATCAATCAAGTGTCATTGACTGAGTATTTACATCGGTTACAAGTCCTCATCGAAGCGAAGGAGACTGAGCAAGCATTCGTGCTGGAACAAAAACTGCTCAAAGATTACCCGTATCTTGCAGTTAAGGATGTCGATGAAGCGCAGCAAATCGAATCGCAGCAAGTATTAAGACTTGAGTTTAAAAAGCTACAACAGCAATTACATCAGCTTGCCAAATGACTATGTGATTGTGGTATTTAGTAATAAAAAAGTGATTAGAAATCGCAAAGTGGTGAGATAAACAGCTAAATTTCCCTGAAATATGCCGAGACGTGCTAATGTTTGTGGTCTGTTTACTGTTTGGTATGTGATTTACTTGATCAACATCATAAAGTGAACAGGTTTTAGCCTGTTATATTGGTGTTAGTTCACGACTTGGCTAGTATCAATAGTCAGACCCATATTCAGGAGGCATTATGCTTAAAAGACTCATGCATGATCATAAACATATAGCTGTATTGCTAAATGTTTTAAAAAACAAGCAGATGAAACTATCCGAAGGTGAGTCAATCAACTTCAGCGTCGTGCGCGATATTGTTGAATATATGCAAGGATATGCTGAACGTTGCCATCATCCCATTGAAGACATTATTTATGCCTACTACCTAGCCCATAAAACGAACGATACTATCGATAAATTGAGTGCCGAACATGAGTCGGTGATCCAATCCTCGGCCACCTTGATGGCGACTTTAAACTTGATCCTCAGTGATATTGTGGTTGCCCGCGAGAAACTGATTGTTGATTTTGCAGAGTATGTCGCATTGCAAGAGCGACATATGCAGATGGAGGAACGGGAAATATTTCCTTTGTTAGCCAAAAGTTTAACTGAGCAAGATTGGCAAGTTATTGAGTTAGAGTGTCAGAAATCGCTGATCGATGATCCTTTGTTTCTTGACCGAGAGCAGAAAGAATTTGAAGATTTACGGGTTTATCTCACAGCGTCTGACTAATACTCTTTAGTTTATTGGGTCCATGTTGTCGGCTTAAGCTGGTGTTTTTATACGGCTGAGGAGCACATTTTTGATTCTGACGGCGATGTCTCGTGAGCCAAAGTTGGTTGGGATTTGTAAAGTATTATCGGTGTTGATGACGTTGGTTTTTATCGTAACTTACTGGTTTTTTTGATGTGTTTTTAAAGCTCCGGCTCGTAAGGCCATACCCCGCTTATATTCTGTTTTCTCCAATAGTTGTAAATAAAAAAAGCGCCGAAGGGCGCTTTTCTATTCATGTTTGAAATGATAACTAGCTCATATAAACATGTAATTACAACTGGATAGCATCAATGTCGTAGTTAAAGTTATTATCGATTTCTTGGAGTTCTTTGAGCAAACGATGCTTATCTTTTAACGCTTCGATTTCACGCCATTTACGCTTTTTATTGGAGCCTCGCGAACGATCGGGTCTTTCAACGACTTCATCTAGCGCACAACCATAATCTAAACGATCCATGGCAACCTCCTGTTGTTGTATGTTTTGTCAGCGATTAAATAACATATTTTTAAAACAGGGTGCAAGAATTATGTTTCATTTGTGTTAAGTTGAAATGAACTTTGAGTGATATGTCATTGATGTTATATGCAGAAGTAGAGCGGAGTTAAGCAGGAAAACTTAATAAAAAGAACGGGGTAGAATTAAAAAGCCAGCAATTGCTGGCTTTTTGTTCGATTAGATTTTGCCTTGTCGATAAAGGTTAATCAATGCGTTGCTTGAGGCATCTAAAGCATCGGAATCTTGCTCTGCGCCAATGCGTGCTAACACATCGTTACCGAGATTCTTACCGAGTTCTACACCCCATTGATCGAAGGAGTTGATATCCCAAATAGCACCTTGAACGAAGGTTCTATGTTCATACAAGGCAATTAAAGCGCCTAGGGTACTTGGAGTGAGCTTATCCATAAGTAAGGTGTTACTCGGCTTGTTACCAGGCATGACTTTATGTTGAGCGATCAGCTGCTTCTCTGTGGCGGATAATGTGCTATTAGCAAGTTCGGCTAAAGCTTCATCAAAAGTACGACCTTGCATTAAGGCCTGGGTTTGACCGAAGCAGTTTGACGCTAATTGGTCATGGTGCTCACCGATAGGGTTATGGCTTTGCAGCGGCATAATGAAATCGGCAGGGATCAGTGCGGTACCTTGATGTAATAGCTGGTGGTAGGCATGCTGGCCATTAGTGCCTTCGCCCCCCCAAATGACGGGACCTGTGCTGTAGTCAACATCAGTACCATTTAAGGTGACTGACTTACCGTTACTTTCCATATCGAGCTGCTGGAAGTAAGCGGGTAGGCCTCGTAGATAATGATCGTAGGTTAATACGACATGGGACTGAGCATTAAAGAAGTTTCCGTACCATAGGGAGAGTAATCCCATGATAACCGGCATATTCTCTGTCAGTGGCGCTGTGGCGAAGTGCTCATCCATCTGATGCGCACCCGTGAGTAGAGCCCTGAAGTTATCCATACCGATCAAAAGTGCAATCGGTAAGCCAATCGCTGACCAGAGAGAGTAACGGCCACCAACCCAATCCCACATAGGGAAAATATTGTTTGCATCGATACCAAAATCTGTCGCTTTTGCTACGTTTGAAGTGACTGCGACAAAGTGTTTTGCAACATCAGACTGCAAACCGCCTTTCGCCAGGAACCAGTCTCTTGCGGTGAGGGTATTAGTTAAGGTTTCCTGTGTCCCGAAAGATTTGGATGACATGATGAACAAGGTCGTTTCAGGATCCAGTAACTTCAGCTTTTCACTAATAGAAGTCCCGTCGACGTTTGCCACAAAGTGACAATTTAATTCGGGGTTCCAATAAGGGCGCAACGCTTGAGAGACGATTTTGGGGCCTAGGAAAGAGCCGCCAATACCAATACTTACAATATCGGTTATCGCTTTACCTGTGTAACCTTTCCATTGACCTGACGTCACTGAGTTCACAAACCCTTGCATCTTATCTAGAGTTTGTTGAACTTCAGGAACTATGTCTTGACCCTCGGCAATAATCGTTCGTTCTGCAGTACTGCGAAGCGCTGTGTGCAGTACGGCGCGCTTCTCTGTGGTGTTAATGATTTCACCTGCAAACATCGCTTTGATTTTTGCTTCAAGTTGGCTATTGCTTGCCAACGCAAATAACAGATCCAGCGTTTCCGCTGTTGCTCTGTTTTTAGAGTAATCGAGTAATAAACCACAGGCTGATAGCGACATTTTATTGAAACGTGCCGCGTCAGTTGCAAACAATTCCCGCATATGCGGAACATTTTTACTGTGTGCTGATAAAGCTTGCCATGTTGAGCTTTGGGTCAAGAGTGTCATTTCACCGTCTCCAGAGTGCTTAGTTCGCTAGCTTAGCCGTGAGCATGACTTCGAGCTTACCTTGGTCTATCGCAAAGTTTCGAATGCCTTCGGCAAGCTTATCAACCGCCATTGGATCTTGGTTAAAGTCCCAACGGAATTGTGCTTCAGTCAATGGGGGTTCTGCAGCGACAGTGGTCGTTGCTGCAACCAGTTTAGGTGTGATGTCAACTTGCGAATTAGCCAGTTCTTCTAATAGAGAAGGGCCAATGGTCAGACGATCGCAACCTGCTAGCTCAATAATTTCACCGATATTACGGAAACTTGCACCCATAACAACAGTGTCAAAACCGTGTTGTTTGTAGTAATTATAAATTTCAGTCACTGAAATGACACCAGGGTCATTTACGGCATTGTAATCTTTACCCGTATCTTTTTTGTACCAATCAAGTATGCGGCCTACAAAAGGAGAAATGAGATAAGCACCCGCTTCGGCACACGCACGCGCTTGAGCAAAGCTAAATAGTAGGGTTAAGTTGCAGTTGATGCCTTCTTGCTCTAGTTCTTTAGCGGCACAAATGCCTTCCCAAGTTGAAGCGAGTTTGATCAGAATGCGTGATTTATCTACACCCGCTTCTTTATATAGGCGAACCAATTTATGGGCTTTAGCGATTGATTTTTCTTTATCGAATGATAAACGGGCATCAACTTCAGTTGAAATACGGCCAGGAACGAGTTTCAGTATTTCTACGCCGATATTGACCGCTAGTTTGTCGCTGGCATCATCAAGTTGCTGCACGAGATCGGTACTTTGTGATTTTGCCCAGTCGATAGCGTTATCTATAAGGGATTCATATTCAGGAATTTGAGCCGCTTTCAAGATGAGTGATGGATTAGTGGTCGCATCTTCAGGTTGGTAGCGTTTAATCGCTTCGATGTCGCCTGTGTCAGCGACGATAGTGGTATATAACTTGAGTTGCTCTAATGTATTGGCCATGAAAAACATCCTTCTCAGGTAGCAGTTTTAACTCGGAATTCACTGATGACTATTAGAAGCGATTTTGCCAACTTTTCCAACCTTGAATGTAAAAAAATTACAAAAATGACAATTTTATGTCTATTAAGGTATGGCTCGAGCTACGGGCTATCATCTTGGCTGCAGTAGAGGGCGTCGCTTGTCCTAGTGTATACCCCACAAAAACAAAAAGTCGCTGCAAGCAGCGACTTTTTTACTTCAGTAAGTACTATTACTTCAGAACAGGTTGTTTTGTTGTGGTAGTCACGATAGCTTCGATGCGACGGTTCGCAGCGTGAGCTTCTTTTGAATCACCAGCAACCAATGGCTGAGTAACACCGTAACCGTTAGAAGTTACGCGGCTTCCGCTGATACCATATTTCTCTATAAGAATCTTGGCAACGGCGTCAGCACGTTTGTCAGACAATTCCATGTTGTATTCTGGTTTACCTACATTTGAGGCGTGACCTGCGATTTCAACAGTGAAAGCTGGGTTTTTGTTCAAATAGTTAGCTAATCTTTCGATGTCTTTGTAGTAAACATTTTTAACTACAGCAGAATCGTTAGCAAACTGGATTGAACCTACGTCTTCTTTGTTCTTCACGTTTTCATAGATAGTACAGCCAACAGAGTCAACTTTGTGAGTTGCTGGTGTTGCTGGACATTGATCTTTGTCGTCATAAACGCCATCGTTGTCAGAATCAACAGGTGCTGCGGCAACGACTGCAGCGGCAACTGGAGCTACAACAGCAGCAGAACCGAAGCGGTAGCTTAATTCTAAGCCCCAATAGTTGCTATCTGCTTCAACAATATTGTAATCATCGTTTAAGTTTTCATAACGACGATATTTAGCTTGTAATTTTAAGTTGTCAGTGAAGTTGTAACCAACACCAGCACCCATGTATGGAGCAAAGTCATTCGTACTGTATGAACTTGGAGTGCCATTGTTTTGGCTGTTTTCAAGGCTATAGTACATAACACCGGCTTCAGCCGATAGGCTCCAGCGGTTAGCTAGTGGCCAAATACCAACTAGTCCAAGTGTAGAACCTTTAACGCCTGCATCATTACTGATAGTACCATCGATCCAATCTGCATTACCTAAATCACGGAAGCCGATTTCAGCACCGAAGTAATCGTTGAACATATAGCCTGCGAAAACATCCCAAGCGTATGGACTGTCTTCACCGTTCTGAGTGGCAACGTGCTCGTAGTTATTAACGCCTAAACCGGCACCAACATACCAAGGTGTAAGTTCCTGAGATGCGCTGGCTGCGAGTGGAAGCAGAGATGTCAGTAATACTACTTTTAATGTGTTCTTCATCATTTTATTTACGTCCATTGATTATGATTCTCCACCAATATGCTTTGCTGGTTTTGTGCAAAACATTGCTAGCACTTAGTGTGGGGATCCTTTGATATTTTAGCCAGCGGTTAATTATCACTTGGTTTGTTAACTTTTTCCAGTATTAAGATCAACCTTTTAAAGGTTGTCATTCTGTAACTGGTATTTTTAATGCAAAAAAGGCACTCCGAAGAATGCCTTTAAATTACAATCTAATGTTAATTAGATGTTTCTGTTAGCGTGTCCATACCCAATTTTCGATTTCTACGGGGTCTACACCATTCGCTTTAATATAGTTGCGGTGGTCAACTAATCTTTGCAGCATATCAGTGGTAATAGAGACGTGCATAGTTTCATCAATAACGCCCTGTTGGAACAGCTTGTAAGCCATATCAATTACAAGGTGATAGCGAGATGTACCGTTACGAACACCCATATCAAATGGCGTTGTTGTTGAACCTTCTTCTTCGTAGCCTTTAATTCTGAAGCGACGGCTGCCTTTGTAATCAAAAATTAACTTTTTGATTGTATTTGGGTAACCATGGTAGTTGAATACCACGCCTTTATCTTGAGTAAATATTTCGTCCATTAACCAAGGTTTTTCTTTAAATTTACGGCTACCTAAGCCATCACTGCTTAATTCAGTGACACTAACGAAGCGGATTTTCACTCTTGGAAGGAGTTCTCTGATTAATACTAGAGAAGCCATACATTCTTGAGTGACATAATCACCACAACCTGCCAGCACAATATCGGGATTCTCATCTGAGGCAAAATCCCACACCATTACGCCGTCTTTTGTTTGTTTACGCGCTTCTTCCAAGCTTAGCCATTGTGGTAACTCTTTTTTACCTGCAACCAGAATATTGAGTTTGTCACGGTCAGCGAAGGCTCGCTCTGTATAAACCAATGTGCTGTTGGCATCTGCGGGTAAGTAAGCCGAGATTATTTTTGGATGTTTCTCCAGCATAGCCCCAAGGAAAGATGGGTTTTGATGTGAATAGCCATTATGATCTTGGCGCTCAAGTAATGAAGATAATACGACATTACAGGCTGGCAGTGGCTTACGGAAATGCACACCTTGGCTGGCGTAGACATATTTACAGTACTGATCGGCCATCGATGAGATAACTTGTGAGAATGCTTCGTAGGTGGGTAGCATGCCGTGGCGGCCTGTTACTGTGTAACCATGTAGCATGCCAAAAAGTAAGTTTTCAGAAAGCAGTTCAATGACTCGACCTTCACGGGACATATCTTCATCCCAACTCTCAATTGGCCACTGCCATGCACGATCGGTTTCTTCAAATACAGCTTGTAGTTGATTTGAATAGGTTTCGTCAGGGCTAAAAATACGTAGATTACGTTGGTCGCGGTTTAACTTGAATGCATCGCGCATCCATTCGCCCATTTTTAGCATTGAATAGCCACGTTGACCACGTGGTACTTCTGGGCCATAGCTGAGTTTTTCAAGATCTGGATTGGTTAATGCTCTAACAACTTCTCCGCCATAGGTTAAATGTTGACGGCCACAGGCAAGTTGTTTAGGTGGGATTAATGAACAAATGTCGGCATCAAAAATCAGTTCGCCTTTTTCATTCATTTGGTAGAGTTCTTGGAAGTCGTAACTGGCAAGCCAATTATCCAGCGCATCTAAATGACCCTTATCAGTGGCACATTTATTGACGATTACTTGATGCGATTCGCAGTTACCTTCTAATTTCTTACCTTTATATTCACTGACACCAGTCCAACCTTTGGCTGTACGCATTAAAATGACTGGCCATTTTGGTTTAACTACATCTTCGCCACT
Organism: Shewanella sp. M16; assembly: GCF_018224605.1. NCBI lineage: Bacteria > Pseudomonadati > Pseudomonadota > Gammaproteobacteria > Alteromonadales > Shewanellaceae > Shewanella > Shewanella sp. M16. Next base: position 29,295 of record NZ_JAGTUL010000032.1, read on the forward strand.
GCGTGCTCGACGTTGAATGTCATTGATCATGGTATAAGCGGTATCCATGGCATTTGTCATCTGCACATAGATATCTTCTTCTAATTCGTTATCAACTATGATGGGGAAATAGCCAAGACCACGGAATTCAAGATCCAGTTCTTCATGGCTCATACGTCCCATGCGGGTAGGACCGGAAATCTTATAGCCGTTAATATGCACAATTGGCAATACTGCACCGCTGGTCGCAGGTGAAACTAAGCGGTTTGCATACCAAGATGCGGCTAATGGTCCCGTTTCTGCTTCGCCGTCACCAATTAAGACGGTTGCGATCAGATCTGGATTATCTAATACTGCCCCCCAGCCTACTGAGAGTGAGTAGCCTAATTCGCCACCTTCAAGAATTTGTCCAGGTGCTTCAGGGTTTGCATGTGAAGGATAACCATAAGCGGCAGAAAACTTCTTACAAATATCTTCGATGCCAGTTTCATTGTAGGGAATAGTTTCTGGGTAGAAATGACTTAAAGAGCCTTCAATGAATAAGTTTGCTTGTACAGCAGGAAAACCATGGCCTGGACCGACTAAATAGATAAAAGAGCGGTTATGCTTCACTATCAAGCGGTTAATGTTGGCATAGACAAAGTTAATACCTGGGCAGGTACCCCAATGGCCAAGTAAACGTGGCTTGATATCAGTATGGGCAAGTGGACGTTTATGTAAGACGTTTTGTTTGAGGTAAATTTGCGAGGTCGCAAGAAAGTTTGTCGCTCTGACATACTTTTTCAGAGCATTGATTTCATGTATTTGTGTCATGTTAAGCCTCACTAAAACAAACAAGAGATGATTGAAGTTTCTATGGGGTTACTATATTTGTAGTTTTATTACAAAAATGTGCCCTACATCCAAATTTTAAAAGTTGTTTTTGCTGTTAAAAATAATAGCGCAACTTAGACCTTTTGTTAATCTAGCTTTAACAGTAGCTTAGCTAGTGTTGTAAGACGTGATATCAATGACGTTTAACTGTGCAAACGCGAGCTTGATCACATGAGCAATTTCGAATACTGTGCTATTTTGCTGCGTTGAATTCGGTAGCCGTGATGTTGTAAATTCACGGAAGGATAATTTGAAAAAATAAATCTACCGAAATTCTTACCTTTAACTTGGAAGGATTCATTCACCACAGATGTTGTACCTTTAATTGCAATTAGAGGAGCATTTGCTACGGGAAGAAGTAAAATAATATGTTAGAAACCATAGTTAATTTTTTGAATGCGCTACTTTGGGGTAAGTTGTTAGTATATGGACTAGTAGGAGCTGGTCTCTATTTCACCATTAGACTTGCCTTTATTCAGTTAACCCACTTTAAACATTCCATCAAAGTTATGACCATGAGTCGGCAAGGTTGTGATAGCGGTCTTTCTTCATTTCAAGTCTTTTGTACGAGTATGGCAGCCCGTGTCGGTGCTGGTAATATGGCCGGTGTTGCTGTTGCTATTGGTGCAGCGGGTCCAGGTGCAGTATTTTGGATGTGGCTTATCGCTATTTTAGGTATGGCGACTGCTATGGTTGAATCAACCTTAGCGCAGGTTTATAAAGTCCGAGATCATAATGGCCAGTTCCGCGGTGGTCCTTCCTACTACATGGAAAAAGGATTGGGTCAGAAATGGATGGGCATTTTATTTGCTGTCTTTTTGATCATTGCTTTTGGTTTAGTATTCAATGCAGTACAAGCTAACACTATTACCGGTGCTATGGAGCGAGTATTTGGTTTTAATCCAACCTATGTAGGGATTGGGCTAGTGATTGCCAGTGGATTTGTGATTGTCGGTGGTCTACGTAAAGTCGCGCGAGTATCTGAATTTCTTGTCCCCATTATGGCCTTAGCCTACATTCTTGTAGCCTTCATTATCGTTATTTTCAACCTCGAACAATTACCTGCGATTATTAGCTTAATTGTGAAAAGTGCTTTTGGTTGGCAAGAGGCTGCCGCTGGCGGCGTGGCTTATACTGTCGCGCAGGCAATGCAAGCGGGTATTGCTCGCGGACTTTTCTCGAACGAAGCGGGCATGGGCAGTGCGGCGAATGTCGCGGCAAGTGCATCGCCTAACCCTAATCATCCAGCATCCCAAGGTTTTGTGCAGATGATGGGCGTGTTTGCGGATACTATCGTTATCTGTACTGCAACGGCTGCGATAATCCTGCTATCAGGGGATATTGGCTCGAGTGATGATGGGATTCGATTAACCATTAATGCCATGTCTGCACATGTTGGCGACTGGGGTGGCGCATTTATTGCGGTGGCTATTTTCTTATTCTGCTTTACATCCATCATAGCCAATTACTCATACGCTGAAACAAATGTGATGTACTTAATGGGAAATAGTACCAAAGCACTGCCCTTATTCCGTTTGTGTGTGCTTGGCATGGTCATGTTTGGTGCCGTCGCTAAGATAAGTTTAGTGTGGAACTTGGCTGACGTTTCGATGGGGTTGATGGCGACGGTAAACATTGTTGCTCTATTACTATTATCGGGTCTGGCAATTCGCGTTATCAATGATTATCGTGAACAGATCAACGCGGGTAAGACTCCAGAATTCGATCGTAGTAAATTTCCTGAGTTGATGGATCAGCTTGATGATGATATTTGGCAAGATACCAGTCTTGTGCCGGCTAAAAAGCTTTAATTAGCCTAGCGCATCGACAATAGCCATTACTGATTGTTGTAATCGAAAAGACCACGCTGTTAAAGCGTGGTTTTTTTATGCTCGTTCAGTATCATAGGCATGTATTTTTGTTTCTGTTGGGAGTTTTTGATGTTGATATTGGTTTCGCCGGCGAAGACCTTAGATTTTGAACTGCCGCCACTGACGCAGGTGTATTCACAACCTGATTTTTTAACTTATAGTCAGGAGTTGATCCAAGTGTGTCGGCAATTGACCCCTACAGACATCGCCACTTTAATGAAGGTGAGCGATAAGATTGCGGGTTTAAATGCGGCACGTTTTGGGGAGTGGCAGCCTGATTTTAGTTTAGATAATGCAAAACAGGCCATTTTTGCTTTTAGAGGCGATGTGTATACTGGCTTTGATGCTGATACATTGTCTGAAGATGAAATTGCTCGAACTCAGTCACAACTACGTATTTTATCTGGACTTTACGGTTTGCTCAGACCGCTGGATTTAATTATGCCTTATCGTTTAGAAATGGGCACGGCACTTTCTAATCCTAAAGGTAAAAACCTATATGAGTTTTGGGGAGAGACGTTAACTCAAGCGGTAAATGAAACGCTTGCTGAAACGAATAGTGATATAATTGTCAATCTTGCATCTAATGAATATTTCAAAGCAATAAAGCCTAAAAAACTTCAAGGGCAATTAATTTCACCCATATTTAAAGATTGTAAAAATGGTCAATATAAAGTGATCAGTTTTTTTGCTAAGCGTGCTAGAGGCATGATGGCGAGATATCTCATTACGCATCAAATTAACACTTTAGATGAATTAAAAGCATTTAATGTTGCTGGTTATTATTATAGTGAAGAGCAGAGTTCCCCAATAAATCCAACATTTTTACGTGAAGAGCAATAGTGAAATATCGATAAGATGTTAATTGATAGAGAACAGTTAATGCTGTTCTCTATATCATTGATGGCCTATTTTTCAGATTGAGTGACTAAAGGCGTTAATGTCACCGTTGAATTTGCCATGATATAAGCAAATTGTGCGTAGGCGGCGACGTTTTGAGCCAATGCGGCAGGGGCGATTTTATCTAAGGTATCATTCGGTGTGTGATGGTAATCGAAATAATCGTGGCCATCTTGCCTCAAAGATGCAACTGGAACACCTAAGGCGGGGAGCATAGACACGTCTGGCCCGCCAGAAGCTTGGTTATTGCCCAGTGCAACGCCATTGAATGACATAGGGCTGAGCGCTTGCTGTACTTCTGTGAATATGTTCTCATTCACCTTAGTATCGATTTGATAAATTCTACCGGCCCCAAAATCAGACTCTGCAGCTATGTAGTGCAGCGGTAATTCCGCTTTATGAGCCTCTGTATACGCTTTACCACCAACGAGCCCAACTTCTTCAGCGGCATATAGCACGACTCTAACAGTGCGAGCGGGTTTTATGGGGAGATCTTGAATGTGCTTGGCTGCAGCCGTCACAATGGCGACTCCAGCGCCATCATCAATCGCGCCAGTACCTTCATCCCAGGAATCTAAATGAGCACCAATGAGCACTATTTCATTGGGCTTACTACTGCCCGTTACTTCGGCAATGACATTGTAAGAAGTATTAAAACCTAAGTTTTTTGGCGACATATGCAATTCGAGCAGGGCATTAGGATCGCGTTTTAGTAATGCACCAACCAAATCAGCATCGGGATTTGACATGGCAGCCGCGGGGATCTTAGGAACGCCATCTTGGTAGCGCATGATGCCAGTATGGGCCATGCGGTCATGATCTGTGCCAATAGAGCGTATCACAATAGCAACAGCCCCTTTTTGTGCTGCAGCGACTGCCCCTTTCGAGCGGCCACCAACGCTTTTACCATAACCTTCACCAGTGATATGGCGCTCTGTTTTTTGGTCAATAAAAACAATCTTACCTTGCACCTCTTCAGGCTTGGCTTGTTGTAATGCCTCTAGGCTATCAAAGCGCGCGATTTTAGCTTGTATACCTCCAGCAGGAGTCGCAATACTGCCACCAAGCGCAGTAATGACCAACGGCTGTTCTACAGGGACGGTGATTTTGGCTTTGGCTTCACCGCGCTCCCAAATTGGCACTTGTACGGCTTCTTTATAAACACGGTCAAAACCAAGGCTGGTCAGTTTATTTATCGCCCAGTTAACGGCGAGGATATCCTTTGGACTACCTGCAAGTCTTGGACCCACTTCAACCGTGAGTGATTCGACTAAGTCATAGCTTAATTGCGAAGATAATGCTGCCTGTTGTAATTGAATGACTTCACTAGGAGCAGTTTCTACTTGAGTTTGGCACGCACTTAAACTCCCGATTAAAAGACTCGAGAGAAGTGTAGTTTGATAGGGCTTCATTAGATTTCCTTTATTTTTATTAAGCATGTCCCATTTTTAAAAACAATCTAGCAAAAAGTGTGCTTTATGTCCCGACTATATCCGTAAGGCGACGCTATATTAGCGCAGGGGTTAGTTTTAGGAGAGAAAGTGCGTAATGAATATTGAATTAATGCAGGAGCGAGCCGATCATGCCGTAGTGCTATTAAAGGCACTCGCGAACGAACGCCGTTTATTTATTCTTTGTTATTTATTGAATGAAGGAGAAATGTGCGTTGGCGAAATGAATAAAAAATTAGGCTTAAGTCAATCGGCACTATCACAACACCTTGCTTGGTTACGCAAAGATAATTTAGTAACCACACGCAAAGAAGCGCAAACGGTATTTTATTCACTCAAAAGTGATGAAGTACGGGAGATGATTCACTTATTGAACAACATTTATTGTCATTAATAGTGTTTTTCAGATATAAAAAAACCGGCAATTGCCGGTTTTTTTCATTTGCTATTTTATAGATTAAGCAGCGATTGCTTTGATCTTAGCGTTCAAACGTGCCTTTTGACGAGCGGCTTTATTCTTGTGAATAAGACCTTTAGTCGCCATACGGTCAACGATTGGTTGTGCAACAGCAAAAGCTTCTGTTGCTGTTTTGTGATCGCCTGCTTTAATTGCAGCGATTACTTTTTTAACGTATGTACGTAACATTGAGCGACGGCTGGCGTTATGCTGACGACGCTTTTCAGATTGAAGCGCGCGCTTCTTTGCAGACTTGCTATTAGCCAAGGTGCAACTCCTAAAAACTGGATTTGATACTTTTAAAGGCCGAGGAATATGCCTGCATTTAGTCACTTTGTCAATGACTATGATTGAATATTCATCATAAAGATAAATTAATCCAACCTGCCTTGGCTATCTTCGACCCAACTCGTGTAATATGTGGCGCAATTCTAGCAGCTATTACCGCAGTGTGACAGAGCCTGAATCGATTTTTTGAGATGTATCACCTAATCAATTCGATATGGGTCTGGGGGACGTTTGAGTAGAAAATTATTAAAATCTGGCCTGATTGTTAGTGCTATGACATTGATATCCCGAGTTTTAGGTCTAGTTAGGGATGTGGTTGTTGCTAATTTGATGGGCGCAGGGACAAGTGCTGATGTGTTTTTCTTTGCAAATAAAATTCCTAATTTTTTACGCCGTTTGTTTGCTGAAGGGGCTTTTGCACAGGCGTTTGTACCTGTTTTAACTGAGTACCAAGAGAAACATACCGCAGAAGAGACTCGTGATTTATTGAGTAAAGTTGCGGGCACATTAGGTTTACTAGTGACAATAGTGACCCTTTTGGGGGTGGTTGCATCACCTGTGTTGTCAGCTTTATTCGGTGGTGGTTGGTTCATCGCTTGGCTTAACAACGAGCCAGATGGTGCTAAATTTGAACTCGCTACCGTTGTGCTTAAAATTACTTTTCCTTATCTGTGGTTTATCACATTTACGGCATTAGCGGGCTCAATTTTAAATACCCGAGGCCGTTTTGCGGTATCGGCTTTTACCCCCGTATTTCTCAATGTGGCAATTATTGCGGCGGCTATTTTCTATGCGCCTACATCGACCCAGCCTGAGATTACCTTGGCTTGGGGCGTTTTTTGTGGTGGTTTGATTCAGTTCCTATTTCAAATTCCCTTTTTATTGCGTGAAAATGCGCTCGTCAAGCCTTCTTGGGGCTGGCATCACCCGGGCGTGGTGAAAATCAGAACTTTGATGATCCCAGCATTATTTGGCGTGTCTGTCTCACAGATTAACCTGCTATTTGATACATTTATCGCCAGTTTTTTGATGACGGGTTCAATAAGTTGGCTCTATTATGCCGACCGTTTACTCGAATTCCCCTTAGGATTGTTTGGGATCGCGATTGCTACTGTGATTTTACCTGCGTTGTCACGAAACCATGTGAATGACGAAGGTGCAGGCTTTGGCAAGACGATGGATTGGGGGATTAAAGCGATTCTACTGCTAGGTCTACCGGCTATGATGGGGTTGATCGTGCTCGCAAAGCCCATGCTGATGGTATTATTTATGCGCGGCGCTTTTTCATTGCATGATGTTGAAATGGCTTCCTATAGTTTGATGGCTTATGGCAGTGGTTTGCTTAGCTTTATGTTGATTAAGGTGCTTGCTCCTGGCTATTACTCTCGTCAAGATACCAAAACACCTGTGCGTTATGGCATTATTGCCATGATCACAAACATGGGCTTTAACTTGCTGTTTGCTATTCCTTTTGGGTATGTTGGACTGGCGATTGCGACTTCGATGTCAGCATTGCTTAACGCCACATTACTATACCGAGGCTTGCATTTAGCTGGCGTTTATCGTGTTTCTAGGCCGACTATGGTGTTTTTTGCTAAAGCCGTGGTCTCTACAGCCTTGATGGTGGTAGTCTTGTATTACTTTTTGCCTTCACAACAAATTTGGTTAGATTGGCATTTGTTCGATCGTGCGAAAGCCTTGATAGGCTTAATTTTAGTTGGGGCAGTCAGTTATTTATTGTGTCTGCTTTTGCTCGGAATTCGTCCTTGGTCAATTAAACGAGGAGCTTGATTGCTGATTCTCATCGCTAGCTGTTATATAATCAGCCGATTTGCGCTTGGCAGTTGTCTAACGTTATGGAATTAATCCGCGGTATACATAACATTTTGTCATCCCACCACGGGTGTGTATTGACTATAGGTAATTTTGACGGCGTCCATCGTGGTCATGCACAAGTGATTGCGAATTTAGTGCAGAAGGCGAAGCAGTTATCGCTGCCATCGACATTAATGACGTTTGAACCTCAGCCGCAAGAATTGTTTAGCGGCGACAACGCGCCGGCTCGTTTAAGTTTATTACGTGATAAAGTCATTTTACTCGATGAACTCGGGGTTGAGCGGTTAGTGTGTGTTAACTTTAATCGCACTTTTGCTAATCAACCTGCTGAGCATTTTATTGAAGAATTGTTGGTCCGCAAACTGGGTGTCAAATACCTCGTCGTCGGTGATGATTTTTGTTTTGGCCAAGGCCGTAAAGGCAATTTTGAGATGCTAGTGCAGGCGGGTATCCAATATGGCTTTACTGTGGTCAGCACTCAAAGTTTTATGCTGGGCTCGCAAAGAGTGAGCTCGACTGCTGTGCGTGAACAATTGGCGAAGGGCAATCTTGAACAGGCGAGACGCCTATTAGGACACCCTTTTACCTTGAGTGGTCGTGTAGCGCATGGGCAAAAAATTGGCCGCACAATTGGTTTTCCCACCGCGAATATCGCCTTAAAGCGCAATGTTGTGCCGGTACGCGGTGTGTTTGCGGTTAAATGTTATTGGGATAACAGCGATATTTATGAGGGCGTAGCCAATATTGGGTTTCGCCCGACAGTGAACGGTCAAGTGTGTCAGCTTGAGGTGCATCTTTTTGATTTTGAAGGTGACATTTACGGCAAACATGTTGAAGTCGAGTTGGTGGCTAAACTCCGAGATGAGCAACCTTTTGACTCATTGGATGCGCTAAAAAAACAGATTTTAAATGATGCAAATGAAGCCAGAGCTTTATTTGGTAATGATGCAGGCTAAAATTTATCAGTTTAATTAACGGTATAGGATCAATGAGCGACTATAAATTTACTTTGAATTTGCCGGAAACAGGGTTTCCGATGCGTGGTAATTTGGCAAATCGCGAGCCAGAGATGTTAGAGCGCTGGACAAAAGACGGTTTGTATCAACAGATCCGTGATAGCCGAATTGGCCGTACTCCCTTCATTTTGCATGACGGCCCACCGTATGCGAATGGCAGTATTCATATTGGTCACTCAGTTAATAAAATCCTCAAGGACATTATTGTTAAGTCAAAAACCATGTCTGGTTTTGACGCACCTTATGTACCAGGTTGGGATTGTCATGGTTTGCCTATTGAGCTGAAAGTTGAGCAAAAAGTGGGTAAGCCAGGTCAAAAAATCTCTGCGGCAGAATTCCGTGAAGAATGCCGTAAATACGCTGCAGAGCAAGTTAACGGTCAACGTGAAGACTTTATCCGTTTAGGTGTGCTGGGTGATTGGCAAAATCCGTACTTAACGATGGATTTTTCAACGGAAGCTAATATCGTTCGTTCTTTATCGAAAGTGATTGAGAGTGGTCACTTGCATAAAGGCGTCAAACCAGTGCATTGGTGTACTGATTGCGGTTCTGCCTTAGCTGAAGCTGAAGTGGAATACGAAGACAAAACATCACCTGCTATCGATGTGGCGTTTGTGGCTGCCGATAGCAAAGCTGTTGCGGTTAAGTTTGGGGTAAGCGATTACTCACATCCTGTCTCTATGGTAATTTGGACGACCACGCCATGGACGCTACCAGCGAACCGCGCCTTGTCTTTGAGTCCTGAACTGGATTACAGCTTAGTCGAATTCGAAAAAGACGGTGTGACGCAAGCGCTTATTTTAGCTGAAGTCTTGGTTGAATCTTGCCTGACTCGCTATAACATCGAAAGCCATACAGTGCTTGGTACAACCAAAGGCGCTGCGCTTGAGCTTGTCCGCTTTAATCACCCGTTCTTGGATTTTGATGTGCCTGCAATTTTAGGCGATCATGTTACTACTGATGCGGGTACTGGTATCGTTCATACTGCCCCTGGTCACGGTCAAGACGACTTTGTTGTTGGGCAAAAGTACGGCTTAGAAGTCGCAAACCCTGTTGGCGACAACGGTGTATACAAGCCTGATACTGAGTATTTTGCTGGGCAACATGTTTTTAAAGCTAACGATAACGTCGTAGCTTTACTGAGAGAAAAAGGTGCCTTGCTGAATCACGTGGCTTACCGTCACAGCTACCCACATTGCTGGCGCCACAAAACACCAATTATATTCCGCGCGACACCGCAGTGGTTCATCTCTATGGATAACCACGGCCTACGTACGCAAGCATTGAAAGAAATTGAACAAACCCAATGGATCCCTGATTGGGGCCAAAGTCGTATCGAAAAAATGGTTGAAAACCGCCCTGACTGGTGTATCTCACGCCAACGTACTTGGGGTGTGCCTATCACGCTGTTTGTGAACCGAGAAACCGAAGAGTTGCACCCTGATAGCGTGTCGTTAATGGAACGCGTGGCGAATCGTATCGAACAGCAGGGTATTCAAGCTTGGTGGGATCTTGATGCCGCAGAATTGCTGGGTGATGAAGCGGAACAATACCGTAAAGTCACTGATACTTTGGACGTTTGGTATGACTCTGGTTCAACCTTCTCATCAGTGGTAGCCGCACGTCCTGAATTCCACGGACACGGGGTTGACTTGTATCTTGAAGGTAGCGATCAACATCGCGGTTGGTTTATGTCATCTTTGATGATTTCAACCGCAATGAATGGCAAAGCACCGTATAAGCAAGTACTTACCCACGGTTTTACCGTCGATGGTAAAGGCCGTAAGATGTCAAAATCTATTGGTAACGTGATTGCACCACAAACGGTAACCAACAAATTAGGCGCCGACATTCTGCGTTTATGGGTTGCGGCAACAGATTACAGCGGTGAGATGACGGTTTCAGACGAAATCTTAAATCGCAGTGCCGATGCCTATCGTCGTATTCGCAACACTGCGCGTTTCTTATTAGCCAACTTAAACGGTTTCGAGCCCGCTAAGGATTTAGTAGCCGTTGAAGATATGGTGGCGTTAGATCGTTGGGTTGTTCGCCGTGCCGCTGCGCTGCAACAGGAAATCATCGAAGCCTATGATCAATATAACTTCCATATAGTGACTCAAAAACTGATGCAGTTTTGCTCGGTTGAGTTAGGCAGTTTCTATTTGGATATCATTAAAGACCGCCAATATACGGCTAAGCAAGAAGGCCATGCGCGCCGTAGTTGTCAATCGGCGCTGTATCTGATCTCTGAGGCCATGGTGCGTTGGATTGCGCCAATTTTAAGCTTCACTGCTGACGAAGTATGGCAATTACTGCCTGGCAAGCGTGATGCTTATGTCTTTACCCAAGAATGGTATCAAGGTTTGAAATCAGTCACCTTAGCGACTGATTTGAGCGATGACTATTGGCAGCAGTTACTAACCGTGCGTAATGAAGTCAACAAAGTGATTGAACAAGCGCGTCGTGACAAACGTATCGGTGGCTCATTAGAAGCTGAAGTGACCTTGTTTGCGGATGCTACTTTGACTGAGCAATTAACCCATATCGGTGACGAGCTGAGATTTGTGTTGTTGACCTCTGAAGCCAAAGTATTGCCTTTAGCTGATGCTACATTGGAAGCGGTTGAGACTGAGTTGGCATCACTGAAATTAGTGGTTGCTTCAAGCACTGCCGAGAAGTGTGAGCGTTGTTGGCACCACAGAGAAGAGGTTGGCACTATTGAGGCTCACCCAACACTTTGTACTCGCTGCGTAACCAATATTGAAGGTGACGGCGAAGTTCGTCAGTTTGCGTAAAGGATCTGTATGCCATTAACTTGGAAAGACAGTGGCTTACGTTGGTATTGGGTAGCTGTATTGGTGTTTTTAGCCGATCAGCTATCTAAGCAATGGGTCTTAGCCAATTTTGATTTGTATGAATCAGTGAAATTATTGCCCTTCTTTAATTTCACTTATGTACGTAACTATGGTGCAGCTTTTAGTTTTTTAAGTGAAGCTGGAGGTTGGCAGCGCTGGCTGTTTACGATTGTTGCGATTGGATTCAGTACGTTATTGACTGTGTGGTTGCGTAAGCAATCGTCTTCTTTGTGGAAACTGAATCTAGCTTACACCTTAGTGATTGGTGGTGCTTTAGGTAATTTAGTCGATCGATTGATGCATGGTTTCGTGGTTGATTTTATCGATTTCTTCTGGAATAAGAGCCATTATCCAGCATTCAATATTGCCGACGCTGCTATTTGTGTCGGTGCAGTGCTGATTATTTGGGATGCATTTGTAAGCGATAAGTCTGAAGCTGATAGCGCTGAAGGGGTTAAAAAGTGACTGTGACACGTTCATTATTATGCCACATGAACATTGTGCTTGCTGATGGCTCAACTGCCGATAGCACTAAAGCCTCGGGTAAACCGGCTCGATTAAATGTGGGTGATGGTACTTTAAGTCCTGCATTTGAGGCGCAGCTGGTGACGCTTGCTGAAGGTGATAAGCACAGTTTCACGCTTGAAGCGATTGATGCCTTTGGCGAATCCAATCCTGATGCTATCCATTATCTAGATCGAAGCCGTTTTCCGGCTGACATGAATTTAGAGGCTGGCGTGATTGTGAGTTTTGCCGGCCCTGGTGGTAGTGAGATCCCAGGTATAGTCCGTGATGTTGCGGGTGATTCCATCACAGTCGATCTTAATCATCCTCTGGCAGGACACAAGATCACTTTTGAACTGGACGTAGTAAAGGTATTTTAAGATGAAACTCGATCCTACTAGCCCAAGTTTAAATATTATGCTCGCTAACCCGCGCGGTTTTTGTGCGGGTGTTGATCGTGCTATCAGTATTGTTGAACGGGCGTTGGAATTATTTTCGCCTCCTATCTATGTTCGCCATGAAGTCGTGCATAACCGCTATGTCGTGCAGAATCTGAAGGATCGCGGTGCGGTTTTTGTCGAAGAGTTAGATCAAGTGCCTGATAACAACATTGTTATTTTCAGTGCCCATGGTGTATCTCAAGCGGTGAGACAAGAAGCAAAGGCGAGAGGGCTGAGAGTCTTTGATGCAACGTGTCCTTTAGTGACTAAAGTACATCTTCAGGTGACACGTGCCAGCCGCAAAGGTATTGAGTGCATCCTGATTGGCCATGAAGGGCACCCTGAAGTCGAGGGTACTATGGGGCAATACGATAATCCTAATGGTGGCGTTTATCTGATTGAATCGCCTGCAGATGTTGAAGCCTTGGAAGTTCGCGATCCTAATAATCTCTGCTTCGTGACACAAACTACTTTGTCTGTAGATGATACTTTGGACATTATTGTTGCGTTACAAAAAAGGTTTCCCTCTATAGAAGGTCCGCGAAAAGACGATATTTGTTATGCAACGCAGAATCGTCAAGATGCGGTACGCAATTTATCTGCAGACGTTGATTTGTTGATTGTTGTTGGCTCAAAAAACAGCTCTAACTCTAATCGTTTACGCGAGCTAGCATTGAAAACAGGAACCCTGTCTTATCTGGTGGATACTGCAGATGATGTTGAGTCTAGTTGGTTTGATAATGTTACACGTGTAGCCGTCACCGCAGGAGCTTCAGCCCCCGAGGTCTTAGTCCAACAAGTGGTTCAAGCAATCGCTAAACTTGCCCCTAGTGTTGTGACTGAAGTTGAAGGGCGTAAAGAAGACACTGTTTTTGCTGTGCCAGCCGAATTACGTTAAATCTGTGTACTGTTTAATCGACAATAAAAAAGAGGCTATAAGCCTCTTTTTTATTGTCTCAAATTCATTCAAAGCATAATGATGTCAATGCTTATGTGCTAATGTTACTGGCTACTTACATTTTACTCATCTATTATTAACTGTTGGTGATTTTTATCGTAATACTAAGATTTTAAAAGGTAAATAGCTGAAAAGCTTGTCAAAAATATGGCTAAAATCGAAAGGTTGACACAAAGGGGATTTCAACGGGGCTTCTCATTAATTGAAGTGCTTGTTGCGTTAGTGATCTTAGTCATTGGCTTAATTGGTATTTTTAATCTGCATATTGTTGCAAAGCGTGGCAGCTTTGAATCCTTTCAGCAAACTCAAGCCTCCTATTATGCAAACGATATTATCAACCGGATGAAGCTTAATAGAACACAACTGGTCAATTACGATGGTGAGTATACAGGCTCTCTGGGTAAACCCGGTAATGTTTGTGACGTTGCTGTTGGCGCAGTGAGTATATGTACTCCAGAAGAGACTGAAGCTTGGGATCTTTACCAGTGGGAACAGAGTTTTATGGGGGCAGCCGAAGTTATGGATAGCCAGAATGTTGGTGGGTTAGACTCTCCAACAGCTTGCATTAATGTAGATGGTTCAACTGTAACGGTCGCAATTGCGTGGAGAGGGATCCGAGAGGGCGCGGGTACAAGTTATTCTGGGAGTGAATGTGGAGAAGATATTGGTACGCGTAGGCGGCTTTTTATTCTTTCGACAATGATTATTTAGGTTAACTATGTATGGATAATTTAAAAAACTGTGAGAAAGGGATGTCGCTGGTTGAGCTAATGGTCTCTATGGTCATTGGCTTATTTCTCACTCTTGGGCTTTTTGGCATGTTTAGTATGTCTTCTTCCAATGTGATCACAACGAGCCAGTTTAACCAATTGCAAGAAAATGGACGAATTGCTTTGTCACTAATGGAAAGAGATATCAGCCAATTGGGTTTTATGGGTGACATAACGGGAACTGATTTTGTACTTGGAACCAATATGACCTTGAGGGATGGTGTTGCAAATGATTGTATTGGTGCAGGCGTAAATAACGGTACTTTACCTAATGCTGAACCTGCACACTTTAGGCGTCTATGGGGATATGAAGAGGGCGAGAGTGGGGATACATTAAGTTGCTTATCAGGTGTGAATCAGAATACGGATGTCATTCAAATTAAAAGATTAGTTGGCCCACCAGTGACTAATCCCAATGGCGAGCGTTTTTATATGGCTGCAACTTCGAGTGAAGCTGTGATGTTTAAAGGCGGTAATCCTCCCAATCCAGTACTCGAAAATGCTCGTTTTTGGGAATATCAGCATCATATTTATTTTATTAAAAATGATGGTTCTATACCTGTTCTACGCCGAAAAACATTAACCAAGAATAATGGCATGAATAACGAAGAGCAGTTAGTTGAAGGCATTGAGAATATGCGTATTCTTTATGGTTTTGATAGTAATGGAGATGATACCGCCGATAGTTTTATGCCAGCAGAAAATGTAACCACATTAATGTGGGACAACGAATTATTTCAAAGACTTGTTGCCTTAAGGGTTTTCTTGTTGGTTCGCGCTATTGATGAAGATAAAAGTTACACCAATGAAACTACTTATACTCTGGGCGATAAGGAAATTAAAAATTTGAATGATCATTATCGACGCAAGATAGTTTCGACGACTATGGTGCTTGCTAATCCAGTGTTAATTAGAAATTAGAAGGTTGGTAAGATGAAAAAGCAAAAAGGAATTGTATTATTTTTTGCACTTATCATATTGTTGCTTATGACTATTATTGGTGTCGCTTTGGCTGTTAATTCGACCCAATCTATGCGTATGTCTGGAGCAGGATCAGAACGTATAGAGGCTAAGTCTGTTGCTGATGGTGGCTTAGAGGCGGCAATCGAAGCCAATAAAGGTGCTAGCTTAGCCAAACTATCTGAGATTTCATCTGTGGTTGAATTTGGTTCTAACCAAACGTTAACGCCAATTCCTTATGAAGTTGATGCTGTAGGTAATGTTGTCATTAGTGCAAAAGATGTTGGATGCCAGCGAAGTACAAGGCCAAATAGTGGTAATTTAATTAGCTGTCGGCGTGTTGAGATTAGTAGTACAGCAGAATTTGGTAGAGATAAACTGGGCCAACTAACTGTTGTCGCAGGTGTGGAGCAAGAAGTTTTAACTGGGAGTTAGATATGATTATTAAAAAGCTGGCTTGTTCTATACTACTTGCGCTGACTTTTGTGTCGGCTTTCTCCTTTGGTGACGATACTGAGTTATATGTAAAAGAATCAACAACTCGAACGGGCGCAAGACCTAAAGTGCTCGTTATATTTGATAACTCAGGAAGTATGTCAACTGAAGAAATTACTCAGGTTGTAGATTATGACCCTAACTATGACTACCCAGCCGTAAGTGGTTCTGGGTATAGTGATACTCTTATTTATTATGCTGTTGGCGGTGGGGGATTACCCACCCCTGATACTAGCTCTGATAAGCGTAATTTTAAAGCTAGTTTAAATGGATGTAGTCAAAGCAAAGCTGCATTAGCAGAGTTTGGTCGTTTTACTGGGTATATAAGAGAGTTCACATCAAGTGGTACTACTGGCGTTTGGAAAGAACTACCTGAAACAAATGGTACTGCAATAAAAGTAATTGATTGTTGGGAAGATATTTCTCAAATAAATCCGAGTAATTCATCATCATATCCTAATGGATTTCCTGCTAACGGGGTAACAACTGGGTCAGGTAGTAAAAAGAAAGCATATCCATATTTTACTTCCTCACTACCAGGAACAACTTGGACCAATGCTTTAGCCGCAGCCAATAATACTGACTTTGGTGTTGGACAACCTATTACCTTGTACACTGATAATTACCTAAGATGGTACGGATTATCTAAAGCGGGAAAATTACCAACGGTAAAAGTTTCAAGACTAGAAATTGCGAAGAAAGCGATTTCTAATATTATTAGTTCAACTCCAACAGTGGATTTTGGACTTGCTGTATTTAATTATAATTATCCAAATGAAGGTAATCGAGACGGTGGTCGAATTGTATCTGGCATTACTCAGATGACGGATAGTACGCGTGCGAGTTTATTAACTACTATTGATAATTTGCTGGCAAAAACAAATACACCACTATGTGAGACTATGTATGAAGCTTACCGTTATTTTGCCGGTAAGGGCGTTAAATATGGTCATAGTGATACAGATTATGGCTCTTATGTTGGAAATAAACCACCGTATGACAGCTTAGTGGAGAAGAGTGGTAACTACGCAAGTCCATTTAAAGTATGTACGGATATTGCTTATGTTATCTATGTCACTGATGGCTCTCCAACAGTTGATAAAAATGCGAATAATGACGTTATTAGTTTAACTGCCACAGGAAGTAAAGAAGGAGATTACTCTTCATTTTCTAAAAATCTAGATACAGCAAGCTATTTGCCCGCATTAGCTAGTTATATGTTTAATAACGACTTAATTAACAAGTTGGACAGTTCAAATACTGAACAAATGCAGAATGTTCGTACTTATACTATTGGTTTTAGTAAAGGTGCAGAAGATGCCGCACCTTTACTTGCTGAGACGGCTAAAAGAGGTGGTGGTTTATATTTTGCTGCTCAAAACAGTCTTGAACTACAGAATGCACTTAATGATGCGTTATCAAATATTTTGAATATTGATTCAAGTTTTACATCTCCAAGTATTGCTAGTAATAATTTTGATAGGACTCAGACATTTGATGCCGCTTATTACGCTATGTTTCTCCCAGGCAAAGGACCTCGTTGGAGCGGTAATTTAAAAAAATTAAAAGTAACCGCAGATGGAACATTGGTTGATAGTAAAGGGAATGCAGCTATAGCAGATAACGGCAATATTAAAGATGGTGCCTGTACTATATGGTCGGATTGTGTTGCGCAAAAGGATGGAAATAAAGTTGAAGTCGGCGGAGTCGCGGCACAAATCAGAAAGCAAGAAGTTAGGAATATTGTAAGCAACTTAAATGGGTCTTCCAGTTTAACGCCTTTAACACTTGCTAATGCACAAACTGCAGCAGGCGGTGATGCTGCGCTAGCTAGCTATATGAGAACTAGCGTAGATGAGCTTGCTAATACGTTAAATTGGCTTAATGGGATAGATGTCGACGACGATAATAAAGATGGTAGTACGACAGATAAACGTAATGATGTTATGGGTGATCCTCTTCATTCTAAGCCACTTGCACTCAATTTCGGCACAAAAAGCGCGACTGATATTCGTATCATGCTTGGCACTAATCAAGGTGTTGTGCATATGTTTAAAGATGCGGGCGAATCTGTATCAGAGACTTGGGGCTTTATTCCCTATGAGTTATTGCCTAATTTAACAGAACTGAGAAGTAATGATCCTTCAGGTGTACACACAGTATACGGAATGGATTCATCTCCAGTTGCTTACACAGAAACTGATGCTGAGGGTAAAGTGATTAAAGCATGGGTTTATATGGGGATGCGTCGAGGTGGCTCGTCTTATTATGCCCTCAATGTGACAAACCCTGATAGCCCTTCTCTAATGTGGACTATTAATCCATCAACGGATGGTTTTTCTGATCTTGGACAAACATGGTCTGAGCCTATAGTGACGAAAATCGTTGGTTATGAAAAGCCTGTACTTATTTTTGGTGGTGGCTACGATGTTAGTTTTGATGCAACTCCTTCATCTTCTCCGGTAGGTCGTGCGGTTTATATTGTCGATGCAGAGAAGGGAACTTTGATTCATTCATTTGGTGGCTCTGCATCGGGTGCAACAGCACTTTCGGGAATTCAGGATAGCATTCCAAACTCAGTCGCCGTACTTGATAGTAATAATGATGGGTATACAGATAGGATTTATGCCTCCGATGTCGGTGCAAATGTCTGGCGTATTGATCTTCCAAGTGCAAGTAAGTCGAGTTGGAGTGCATTTAAATTTGCTTCTTTAGGTGGTACTGATAGTAATAATCGCCGTTTTTATGCAGAACCTGTTGTAGCACAAACGATGTTTACTAATTTATCCGAAGTTAAGGTGACAACAGAGAGTGGTACTACTACGACTAAAACTTATCAAAATGTTCCCTATGATGCGGTGGTGATTGGAAGTGGAACGCGACCCCACCCATCATCTACTGATATCAATGATATGTTTTTTACATTGCAAGATCGTAATGTGGTGACTAAGAGTTTTACTGGCGGTGATGTTCCCGAGGCGATCACAATCAATGATCTCTATGATGTGACTTCTACTGCACCTGCGTCTGAAGCCGACAACATAAGTTTCGGTAAAAAACTCGGCTGGTTCTATGATTTTAGTGGTCTAGGTGAAAAGAGTTTAACAGCTGCCTTGATTGTCCAAGGCAAAGTTTATTTCACTTCTTATTCTCCCCCTGCTGACTCGGTTGCCGATAACGTGTGTTTAGTGTCTGGTTCTGGCAAGTTATATCCGTTCGATTTGCACAAAGGAACGAGATCCTTTTCTCAATTATATTATGAACTGGGTGAACGTGTACCGGATACACCGCAGATTGTTATTCCTGCACCTGAATCCGGTAAAGATCCCTATATCTATATTATTGGAGTTGGTAAAGGTGAGAAAAATGAAAATGGGGATTATACAGGTACAATCAACGTTGCTTCTGGGTTAGGTGTTAATAAAATTTATTATCATATAAATGAATGAGTTATTAATTTATGAAGGTTCAACTTAAAGGTTTTACCCTGATAGAGGTGATGATCGCCGTCGTGATCATTGGTATTTTGGCATCGATTGCATACCCTTCTTATACGCAATACATTGCTCAGAGTGCAAGATCAGAAGGGTTAGCTGCTTTGATGCGTATAGCAAACTTGCAGGAACAGTATTATCTCGATAATAAAAAATATGCTACTGATTTAACAAAACTTGTAGGGGCAAACCCTTATATCACTGAGCATAAACATTACTCTGTATCATCAAGTGGTGAATCAAGCTTTACGATTAAGGCAGTTGCTCAAGGGGTTCAGGCTAGCCGTGATGCCTCGTGCTCTTCTTTAACAATATCAGATACTGGGGCAAAAGGTCCGAGTGCGGAGTGTTGGAAATGAAATTAATAAACCTCTTTATAACGGTGGCTTTCTTACCAAGCTTAGTTTGGGCTGACTCTG
This sequence comes from Shewanella sp. M16, assembly GCF_018224605.1. NCBI lineage: Bacteria > Pseudomonadati > Pseudomonadota > Gammaproteobacteria > Alteromonadales > Shewanellaceae > Shewanella > Shewanella sp. M16. Next base: position 48,861 of record NZ_JAGTUL010000032.1, read on the forward strand.
GAGCAACAGTCAGCGAACAAGACTTCAAATGCTACATTACATCAAAGAAAAGTGCTGAGATTGCCTTCTATCATTGGAAGAGTAGTGAAATGAATGTGAGAATGGCTAGCCTTGTTGGTACTACTCGCCAATCAAATGATGGATCGAAATATTACATCTATAGTGTTGAGGAGTGTGTCGCATTAAACGCTGAATTTACTAATACTAAGGCGCAAGTTTTGGATAAGTTAACACCTAGATAAACATCAGCATGTATTTTTAAATGTTAACAACGAACGATTTAAGGATAATATTATTTTAGGGTAGTGAACGGTAGATTTAGTCTCCCATAGTTTATGTGCAGCTTTTCCCATCTGCGCCCTCTTTTATTAAACCTGAAGTGCTAATGTTGATACTTTTAGAATTGTCACTTTGCCCATTTGAACAATAGATAATTGATGTTTCAACTGAGACTAAACCATCGGGTGTAAAATCAATTTTTTTATCGGCGGGCCCTGATAGGGAAATTACATCGTGTGTATTGAAACTATCGATCACTTTCAATACATTCTTGGCACCTCCATTGTCAATATATACACTGAACCCCTTATTCCAGTCTGTGCCGCATGGTGATGCCGCGTATGGGCAGACTGTTACTGTTGCGCTATAGTTGACAGCTTGGTTTCTTGCAAAAGCAAACACATCACTAATTTTTCGTATTTCATTAGCGCTGCGTGTCCCTTCGTATAGCGACGTAAGTGATGGAACCCCTATGGCTAGTAGGATTGCTGCTACGGCAATTGTGACCATCAGTTCGACTAAGGTAAATCCTCTTGAAATAATTAACATGTAGCTATCCTCGTTAAAACTTAGCTAAGTATATGCGAGGAGACTCTAATGGTCAGTATCTATTCTATATTTTCAATATACCCAATAAATTGATTTTCTTGCTTTCATATAATTAAATCTGACTCTTATACACATCTCCGTGCCCAC
>NZ_JAGTUL010000033.1:0-49317 GCF_018224605.1 Shewanella sp. M16
ACGAAATTGATTCTTAAGGGGTTGTAATGCACAAACAAGGCATATCAGAAAAACGTTTTTGGTTTCAACGTTTGAGTAAAACCAGTTTAAGAGCATTACATATTTTAGGGATCGTTGGTGTTGGTGGTGGCATTTTATTAGATGTAAATAAAGTGCAATGGTTGAGTTATTGGTATCTCGCGATGACGACGGGCAGCATATTAATGTTATGGGAAATCGTAAGGGATTGGCGCTGGCTGATCCAGCTTAAGGGAGTGTTAACTTTAGTAAAAATAGGCTTGCTTGGCCTGTTTGTGCCGCTGGCTCATTACAAACCTGAGCTGTTAATCGTGATACTTTTTTTGTCAGTGATCGTGTCCCATGGTCCTGCAGGGCTCAGGCATTATTCTATTGTGCATCGTCGGCAAATTGACTCGAAAAAAGAAATTAAGGGCTAATTGATATGTCTGTAACCCATACGTCAACTTTAACGCCTGCCGCGTTAATCACAGAGTTCGCTTGGCCTAATCCATCTGTGTCTAACTTAGCCTTGAGTTGTTTCGATGGACTTAAGGTACTCGATCTCGCTTGCGGTTCTGGGCGTAATGGTTTGTGGTTTTTAGCGCGAGGGGCTGAAGTGACTTTTATCGATCGAGATTTGTCAGCCATGTCACACATTGATCAAGCTAATGCTTACAAATTACAAAGGGATTTAGAAGCTGAGGCTGGACCATTATTACCGGTTGAAGAGTACGATATTGTCTTAGTATTTAATTATCTGCATCGCCCATTACTGCCACAAATTGCTAAGGCGGTTAAGAGCACAGGCCTTATTGTCTATGAAACCTTTACAACGCAACAGGCGCAGATAGGTCGGCCACGCAACCCAGATTTCTTACTTACTGAAAATGAACTCAAATCAGTGTTTGCTAACTGGCAATCTTTACATTACTTTGAAGGTCGATTATGTGATCCGCAGTCCACTCAAAGCAGTTATAAAGCCCAGTTGATTGCGCGAAAACCTACAACGTAAATTTATTGATTGAGACTCAGAGGTCGTAGGATGTTTCCCTATCCAGAGCAATATCGCATTGCAACGCCGCCGTTGACGACCGCCTTTATGGTGGCGTGGGCTTTATTCAGTCACAGCTTATTTTCCGATGCAAACCCTGTCGCACTCTATCCGCTGTTAGCGCTATTTCCCTTGGTGATTGGATTACACTTATATTTGATTTTGTTAGCAAAAGGAATGGGGCGACTCGATCAGTGTTTCTATGCCTTAGTGCATATCCCACTGGCGTTTGTGGTGTGGACATTCACTATTATGCACGTGAATGGTAACGCTTTTTCTTAAATTCGCCTGACGTTTTAGAGAAAATAACAAAAAAAAGCGCCCTGATAATCAGAGCGCTTTTTTTGATTTTGTATTGCTAACAATTAGGCCGTGGTGTTGATGTTGTGGCCTGCATTGCCTACGGGTTTTGGCGCCGCAGCTGCAATTAAATCTACCGCGATTTTACCTTCGGCTTTTTGCTGCTCTTTTGCTAACTGAGCAACCTTAACGCCAATTGCACCATTTTCTAGATTTGGTGCGATAGCTTGGGTATTCAGTGAAATTGACATAACTAACCTCGATTGTAAGCTGGATCCCTTTATCGGCAAACCCACCGTTAACTTTAGTCGTTACACATGAATTTGCCAATCCTATCGTACTATCTATTTTTGCATGTTAATTTTTAATACTTTAAATGATTTCAATATGTTGAGTTAGTTCGCGTAAACTTGCTAACATATTTTTAGTTTAAATATTTTTTTAAAAAGTCAAGCATCTCAGTGTATAATTCTTTGCGGTTTTCTTCGTTATAGAATCCATGCCCTTCTGTTTTTTTCCATAACCATTTCGGTTCATTTCCTGTTTTTACTAGGGCATCTCGCATCACATGAGCGTTTTCATAATGTGCCTGCTCATCACGGCCGCCATGCACAATGAATACTCCGGCTTTAATTTTGCTTGCATTATAGGCGGGAGAATGTTTTTTCATTGTTTCTTCTGAACCCCCAAAAGCTTGTTCCATATAGCGTTTACCCCAACCCAATCGTTCAGCAACATTGCCTTTATTGAACATGAGTGGTAGATCGTATACCCCAACATATCCAATTGCGCACTTATAAAGGTCGGGTTCTTTAACCACACCCATGAGAGCGGCATATCCGCCGTAACTTGATCCGGAGATACAAATTTTATCCTTATTAGCGAAGCCTTCTTTAATTGCCCATAGTGTTGCATCGGTCAGGTCATCTTGCATTGCACCACCCCATTGTCCGTAACCACTATCTTCAAACTCACGTCCATATCCGCCAGAACCTCGAAAATTTACCTGAAGTACACTGTATCCTGCACTCGCATATACCTGTACTTCATCATCAAAAAACCAATAGTCACGAGGACCATGTGGGCCCCCATGTGGATGGATAATTAAAGGCAAATTTTCAGCTTTGGCACCCAGTGGTATGGTTAAATAACCATGAATTGTTAAGCCATCACGAGTAACAAAATTTATCGGAGTTTTATGAGACATTTTTTGCTCATCTATCCAAGGGCGAGAGGCTGTGAGGAAAGACACTTTTTTAGTCTCTCTATCGTAAAGATAAAATTTACCTGGATTAACATCGGAGTAACTTTCAATCACCCAGCTTTTGTTATCAGCTGTCTTAGAGGTAATATGTAAATAATCATTTGGAAATGCTCGTTGTAGCCCGCGATACTCTTTGGCTAGTTCTGAATTTTCATCAAAAAATATAACTTCAGGTCTTCCATTATGAATAATGGCCCCTACCACTTCTCTTATACGTTTACCTGTTTCAGATGTATATACATTTATAAATGGTTGAGCATCAACTATATCATTTCGGTACATTAACTCTCGTTCACCTGTACTTAACTTGATTCTATATATGCCTAAAGTACTTTTCTCTATGTTATCAGAGGTAAATATGAACTGGTTATCTGCACTAAATCCAATAACATTACTGGACCCTGTCGAGCTGGTTCTAACCATATTTGACAACGATAAAGCTTTCCATGCATTTTGATCAACATTGCTTTCTCGAATATAGGTAATTATTTCTCCAGCACCCTCCGATTTTAACAGTCCTTTTCTTTCTGTTTTCATGGACTGGCTCACTCGCCATTGATCATTATTATCTAAAAAAATCGATGCATTTTCAAATTTAGCTTTTTCAATTAATTGACGTTTCCCAGTATAGATATTCACTTTATAAAGGTTAGAGTATTGTTTTTTTTCTAAATTAGACGATATCAAAATGTTATCGCGTTCATCCATTAGTAGGCTCTCAACCTGCGCACCTGAGTAATCTTTATTCCTCACTCCAAATAATTGTATTTTACTTGAACAGTCTGCATTGCCTGAAAATAGCTCACCAGTCAAAAATGGAGTCGCATACTGTCCTGATTGGGTTGAGATTGTCATTACTACTCGTTCTTCATTTGCCCACCAAAACTCCATGACTGACTCTTCTTCACCAAAAAAAAAGTTACAAACTACTTTTTGATTGCTTTTATTGATAATCGCTAATCTTTTATGATTTTTATACGGATAAGTCGCGGCTAAGAAATCACCTTTAGGAGATATTTTAATCGCATTAAACATACTGTGCTTGGCGAGATCGTGTGCGTTTGTCGCGGCTAATGCATTAAGCCCACTTCCTAATATTAAACCAAGAAAAATCAGTATTTTTGTCATGTTAATCATATGGATCTCCATCGATAGAATCTATTTCTACTTACTTCGTTTGATAACTGGCAGTACTCTCGCGCAATTACATTGACAGACGAACAGAGTATTACTCATTAATCAGCTGTTTGAACTGTTACGTCTCAACAGCTTACTATAACTTCATTTGTTTTTTTTGCCTTAAAACACACTTAATGGCAACATATTTTAAACATTAAGTTCAAAATATTTACATGAGGTGGTCTTTGCTATACCTTACATATGATTGCAAGGAATATGCAATTTTCACATAAAATCATCCGTCTGGTAACATTTTTACGTGTTATTAACAGCCGTTTTGGAGAATGTATGTATAAGACAACACTGCTTTGTAAAGCAATACAACTAGGCCTATTTACCGCTTCGATTTCTATTGCCAGCCACGCGTGGGCTGCAGAAGAAAAAGATGCTCAAACCAAAAATGAGAAAATTGAGCGTGTAGAGGTTACTGGTAGTCGAATTAATAGAACTGATTTAGAAAATGCTCAGCCCGTTGTTGTGTTAACCGCTGAAGATATGAAAAATGAGGGTTTTACAACGGCGTTCGATGCAATCCAAAGTATTTCTCAAAATACAGGAACAGCACAGGGTAACGAGTGGGGGGCGCAAGGTGGTTTTACACCAAATGCTGATGTAATCAATTTACGTGGTTTTGGGCCTGGCTATACCCTTGTTCTTCTCAATGGTCGACGTATTGCTGAAAACCCTACGCCCTATAATGGGCAAAGTAATTTTGTGAATTTAAGTGGCATTCCATTTTCTGCGGTAGAGCGAATTGAAATTCTGACTCAAGGTGCATCAGCTATTTACGGTTCAGATGCTGTTGCTGGTGTTGTAAACATTATTTTGAAAAAGGATATAGATTCAACAACTGTGACTGCTATGTATGGTATTACACCAGAAGGTGGTGGTGCTCAAAATCGGTTTAGTCTTACCTCTGGCAGTACAGGGTCTGATTATTCAATTGGGGGAACCATTGAGTATTATAAACAAGATCCGATTTATTCTCATGAGCGGGATTATATGGATTCTGTTGATGATAACCCTGCCGGTGCGACTCCTCTTTCTCGAGGGATTTTATTGCTTGATAATTTTACTGGTAAGTATAGAGATCCTGGCGAACAAGGATGTGTAGATTCTGGTTCTGGATATGAATATGCGGATCGTAATGGTTTTGGTAAGTATTGTGGTGTTGATACTACAGGTGACAATACGATTCGAAATGAACGTGAAACCTTAACCGGTTATTTGTTTGGTACATACGACATCAACGATCATATGCAACTCTTTGCTGATACTATGTATTCAACAATAGATTCTGCAGTTTATGGTTCTCGTCACTTTTATAGTGAGAATTTGCTATTAAATACTCCTGATGGTTCTGGTAATTTCGGAGGAACCCGAGATTATGTATTGGCACAGAGGATTTTTAGTTTTGATGAGTTAGGCCAACGTAACACTCTATTTGATGAGCAGAGTTATAATGTCACTGTTGGTATTAAAGGTGATATTGATACAGCCTATAACTGGCAAGTGTATTACTCGGAGAGTCGTTATGATTACGAGAGTAGCCGAGATTGGATGAAGGAAGAAAAAGTCACCGAACTATTTCTAGGTGAAATAGATAATCCATATGGTCTTTATAATGGTGATGCTCCCGTAGGATTGTATGACAAAATTACACCAGAGATTCGGGACCAGTTACTTGGAACACAAGTTATTTTAGCTGATTCGTATGCTAGAACTTTATCTGCTGAAATTAATGGTGATTTATTCGAATTACCATCCGGTCCTATTGGATTTGCTGCTCTTATTGAATATAACAAGCAAGGCTATGATCTTAAACAGGATGACCGTACATTAAATACTGAAGGCAACGGATGGCAAGGCTTAACGGGTACGGAAGGTGGTGGCGATCGCAGTCGTTATGCTGCAGGTCTTGAGCTTCTGATCCCTGTGATTGAAGACTTAGATCTTGGTGTTGCAGCCCGCTACGATCAGTATGACGATGGCACTACCGAAGTTGGTGGTCGTTTAACCCCATCAATTACTATGACATATAAAGCTATGGATGAGTTAAAGTTCCGTGCAAACTGGGGGCAAAGCTTTAGAGCTCCAGATATGCACTATGTCTTTGCTGGTGATTCAGGCTACTTCACTACTGCGTATGACTATATTGATTGTCGTGTAAACGATCACGATGATGACCCTAATTTTGTACCGAGTCCAAGTGCTTGTGAAACGACATCTTTAAAAGGTAATCGTTCTGGTAGTAAAACGTTAGAAGAAGAGAAGGGAACAAACTGGGGCGTGGGGGTAATTGCTGAACCAGTGAAAGATCTTAGCTTAACTTTTGATTATTATAATATCAGTTTGAAAGATATTATTTCTGATGAAAGCGAACAAGATATATTAGATCTTGAATATGATTGTAAATATGGGCGAAATGGTAAAGACCCGTCTAGCAGTGAATGTACTAACAATGCAGCAAAAGTAGTTAGGGCTGCAGCGGGTGCTCCGAATGCTGGAGATATTGAAACTATTGTGGTTAATCCTGAAAACAAAGCACTCTATGAACAGAGTGGTTTAGATGCTAAGTTATTTTATACTTTAGATACTGAGTATGGAGACTTTGGCGTTCAATTAGGATGGACTCATATTTTAAGTACAAAATATCAAGTGGATTCTGCATCTTCTATTCAAGAGTTGCGTGATGATAAAGATAATTATGAGCCTAGATCTAAAACTAACTTAGTCTTGACTTGGCAATACCAAGACTGGTCCGTTGCTGTTCGTGGCGATAGAATTGGTGAAATTCCACTTTGGGAGCAACCTGCCGAAAACTACGATGATGAAACTGGCGATGTCATTAAAGTAGACCGTTTGAATCCTTACTACACGGTTAACATGAGTGTTGGCTATGATTTTACTGATAATTTGAAAGTATTAATTAGTGGTGAGAATATTTTCAATCAACGCCCTGAAGTAGATGTTACCCATGATGAATGGCCATTCTTTAACAGCTTCTCGTACCCTGGTGCCGCGATTGGCTCTGCTTATCGTGCAGAAATAAGTTATAAATTCTAAACAATAAAAAGTGATAGCACTTGTGCTATCACTTTTTTTAGAAGTATTTTTGTCTATCAGCTTTTGGTCATGAGGTATTTTCGACTTAGAACGATAATCGCTGTGGCAATGAGCGAGCCTAAAATCAATCCAAGTGCCAGGCTCACATTTTGCAGTGCTGTTGGGTCAATAACCAGTGCGATACCCATACCCAACATCATCACGCCTGACATAAGTTTCAGGGTTTGGCCTTCTTTTTCGGTCAACTTACGTTTGCCTAAGGTCGCACTGAAAACGATAACAATAATAGCTAGCGGGATCACATATACAATATTGTATAAAACCAGATACATATAGCGTTCAATGTCTGGCAGATTGTGCATAGATAGCACACTGGTGTAGATCATTGGGAAGCCTGCGGTGCAAAGTAATTCATAGGCGTTGGCGAGGATAGCTAATACGGTAGAACCTATGAGTAACGCGCCTAAGTTACTGGAATTGGATAGTTTCCCCATGCGTTTTATCAGACTCGTACGATTTTCTGCCGACATCGATAGTGTCACTTCTCCCTTAGTAAAGAAGTAATCTTTGATATTGATGACACCAGCGATCAAAGCTAAACAACCCGCTGCTAAAATGATCATACCGCCATCACTGCCTGCCCCCAGCAGTTGGAAGATGTTTAGCCATGCTGTCATAAACAGGAAATAGATAAAGCCGGAGAAGAATACGAAAATCCCGCCGACGAGTAACATGCGGCTGCGACTCTTGGCATTAACCATTATCGACAGTAAAAATAGCAACACAAAGAAGGCACAAGGGTTAAAAGCATCGACACCTGCGAGCACTAAGGTGAGTAACGGCAGAGACATAGTCTCAGGTGTCACTACTCCCACTAAAGGTAATTCAACGGGTTGAACTTCTGGCTCTGCAACGGGCTCGCTTAAGCTGGTGGCATCACAGGTACCTTCGCCAGTATCTGTGCCACAAGTGCCAAAGAGCGGTGCATCTGTTTGAGCGCTTGTGGTTGTGCTGGTGGCTCCTTTGGTGGGGAGGTCAGCGTCGCTCAGTTTACCGCCAAGGGATAAATAACAATTCTTCAGTCGATTGACTAAAAACTCACCCGTTACCGCTTCACTTGAATATCCCACAATGGCCTTTTCACAACTTGCCATATAGGGTACTGAGCGTGCTTCTGTACTGGTTTTGGAGGCGATATTTTGCCAAATATCCTGTACGCCAGGATCTGACACCCTATGGGATTCGAGTTCTATCCAAGGGTATTTTTGCGGTAATGAATCAATGAAGGGATGGGCCTCTGCACAGTGCGGACAGGTTTTTGACCAAAAGAAATACAGCTTAATTTTGAGCTCACCCTGATCATTCACATAATGCCACGTTCGATCCGCTGAGCTTGAGGGTGTTGTCTCGGCCCAGCTCGGGATAGAAAAGGCAAAGAGGAATAATAGCGAGCAAAAGAGAGATAATTTCGATAGATATTTTGTCATAGCGCCTCCCACAGAGAGTGGGTTTAAGTATCGTCAAACGGTTCGATTATCTCTTACTCTACTTAAATCAATCATTTTGATTAAATTAGATATTAAGAAGTGTTAGTTAACTCGCGAATAATAATTTTTTGGGAACTGAAACCAGTTTATCTCCCTGTGAAATGGTGTGATGCACATTCACTCTCAGCTTGAGTCGTTATTGGCTAATAAAGAATAAAGCACCCGAGGGTGCTCTATTTCTGACGTTATCAACAGGTGTCGATGATGGGTTATGGTTAGCCTAACGTTACGCCATTTACGCTAAGTTTCACGTCGATATTATTGCGCGTGGCGTTCGAGTACGGACAAACTTGATGTGCATGACGCACTAGGGCTTCTGCGGCTTCTTGCGGTAAATCTAAGCTAACTTCTAAGGCAACCGCTAATGCAAAACCGCCGACATCATTGGCACCTATGCCGACAACCGCACTGACTGGCGCTTCGGTAATATCCACTTTGCCGATTTTTGCGACATGCAAAACGGCGTTTGAGAAACAGGCGGCATAACCTGCGGCAAACAGTTGTTCAGGATTCGTGGCGAGACCGCTACCGCCCATGGCTTTTGGATAGGCTAAAGCGACATTCAGTAAACCATCATCAGTGCTGACTTGACCTTGACGACCCGCTTTTGCTGTGGCACGTGTTTCATAAAGTGTTTTCATAGTATTAGACCTTCTGAGGTTAAGGATTAAGTAAATCGATTTAAATTGTGCACAATTCAATTGTGATAAACTATAATTCGATCTTTGGTGTGAATGCAAGTATATTGTGCGCAATATATTTAATTTGTCGGATCTTCCTATGGCAACAACTCAACCCAACACCCGTGTTAATACTGTCGATATGGCCGAAAATGCCAGCACAGAGAATGCTTTATGTCTTGAGAATCAAGTGTGCTTCTCACTTTATAGTGCTGCAAATGCTATGGTGCGTGCCTATCGGCCTTTGTTGGACAAATTAGATCTAACCTATCCGCAGTACTTAGTCATGCTAGTGCTATGGGAAGAGCAGGGGATTAGTGTCAAAACCTTAGGCGATAAACTTTTCCTCGATTCAGGCACGTTAACGCCATTGCTGAAGCGACTAGAATCTAAAGGATTAGTGACTCGCGGTCGTAGCGAGCAGGATGAACGCGTGAGAGTGCTGGCCTTAACGCCTGCAGGACTTTCCCTTAAAACGCAGGCCAGTGAAATCCCTCATTTAATGCGTTGCAAAGTCGGCGGCGAGGCGAGCGAACTAAAAGCCTTAAAGACTATGTGCGATCAAGCACTTAAGCAATTACATGCCAGTATTGATTAAACTCTTATCGTCGAGATTTGATCTAAGATTAACTTATTGACATATTAACGCTTATTAGCGGTTCGACTGAGTGTAATGGGTTGTATGCTTGAGGCTCAGCGGGTCAGTCGTCTATTGAAGGTAGCGAGAGTAAGTTATGGCCTGTTTCGATGTAGCCATTATTGGCGGTGGGATCAGCGGTGTCGGCATTGCCCAATATGCTGCAGCAGCGGGCTATTCCACCTTGCTGATTGAAAAGGGCGAAATTGGCGGCCAAACCTCTGCTAATTCCAGCAAGCTTATCCACGGTGGTTTACGCTATTTAGAAACCGGACAAATTAATTTAGTCCGTAAGTCATTGCTTGAAAGGCGACATTTACTCAATCTTGCGCCATCACTTGTTAAAGCTGTGCCTTTTTATATTCCCGTGTACGACAACAGTCAGCGCAGTCCTTGGACCATTCGCGCTGGACTGAGTATGTATGCACTGCTGAGTGAATTTGATCCTTTAGGCCAATTTGTGTCAGTACCTGCTGTGCATTGGCATCGTTTCAAGGGATTAAAACTCTCTGGATTAAAAGCCGTATTTCAGTACTGGGATGCGCAGACCGACGATAAACTATTAACTCAAGCGGTGGCGCGTAGCGCGCAGGCACTGGGCGCTGAAGTCTATGCCGAGGCTGAATTTCTTGAGTTGGAACACAAGCGCGAGACCTGTGAGCTGAGTTTTAGCCACAGGGGCGAAATCCATAAAGCCGAAGCGAAGCTTGTGATTAATGCTGCAGGTCCTTGGGTAAATGCTGTTTTAAGCAAAGTCTTGCCCCCACTTGCGGGTGTTGAACTCGATTGGGTACAAGGCGCCCATGTGTTACTGGATATTCCTGCGCCCGATGGCATCTTGTACTTAGAGTCATGCTTCGATAAACGGGTAATATTTGTGATGCCTTGGTATGGTCAAACCTTAGTCGGCACCACAGAAACTGAATTAACTTCTTTAGATAAGCCGCCTGAGGCGACCGAATCTGAAATTAATTATCTGCTGGGGATCTACAAACATTATTTCCCACTAACGCCGGATATTGATGAGCTCAAGGCGCTAATAACCAAAACTTTCTGTGGTATTCGGGTCTTGCCTAAGCAAAATAGCCAAGCCTTTGAGCGACCGCGGGATACCTTGATGAAAACATCAATTTCCCATCCGCGAATACTCAGTTTATACGGCGGTAAGTTAACGACGTTTCGCAGTACCTCGGCAGAAGTGCTTGAATGGATTGAAAAGGCCATAGGTAAGCGGCAGTCTATTGCTGATGTTGATAAACTCACCCTATCTTGAGTGCGCCGAGAATTATGCACTTGATGCTGATTTGAATATGCTTCAAGGTGATTTTTACCTGTAAAACCGCTACAGTGTGGCGCTTTTTTACTGATATCTAGGATCTGCCGTGAGTGCTGCTATTGTAAATACCATCAAGCAATGTGGTTATTTTAACCAAGGTTTGTGCCTTTCTTGCCGGCATATACAACAGCCTATGGTGCAGCAAGTGGCGGTTAAGACTCAAACTTTACAGCAACTACTTGCGCCTTTTATCCCAGCTAATTTGCCCGATATTTTTCAGCCGCCGGTAATTGGCGAGGACAGCGGCTTTCGTAATAAAGCTAAAATGGTGGCCTTAGGCGCCGCCCATGCGCCTGTGCTGGGGATTGTGAGCCCAAGTGGCGAGGCGGTAGATCTTTGTGACTGCCTTTTATATCCATCTGATATGCAAGATTTATTACATCGCTTAACACGCTTTGTGCAGCAGGCAGGACTTCCTCCTTATCGGGTAGATAGAGCCAAGGGTGAACTTAAATTTATTCTGCTGACCCGCAGTCAAGTGCGTGGTGAATATCTATTGCGGTTTGTACTGCGGTCCACCAATAGTATCGAACGTATCGAACGTGAATTACCTGCATTATTAGCTGAATATCCGCAAATAAAAGTGGTGTCAGTCAATATCCAACCGGTTCATATGGCAATACTTGAGGGGGATGAAGAGATTTTCTTAACTGAGAATACTAGGCTTGAAGAACGTTTTAATCATGTGCCTTTGTTCATTCGGCCTAAGAGTTTTTTCCAAACCAATCCACACGTTGCGGCTCAGTTATATCAAACGGCCCGTGAATGGGTTGCCGAGTTTTCACCTCATTCGTTATGGGATCTCTTCTGTGGTGTAGGCGGTTTCGGACTGCACTGTGCATCCAAAGACATTACCCTCACAGGGATTGAAATTGAAGCTGAAGCGATTGCCTGCGCGCAAATGTCAGCGCAAATGATGGGGCTCGAAAACGTGCAATTTATGGCGCTCGATTCCACCGACTTTGCTAAGGGTAAAAGCGCTGCCGATAAGCCGGATTTGATCATAGTTAATCCGCCGAGGCGCGGTATTGGCGAGGCGCTATGCCAGTCATTAAGCGAGTTTGCCCCTAAGGCCATTCTCTATTCAAGCTGTAATCCGCAAACCTTAGCGAAAGATCTCGAACATATTCAAGGCTATCACTTAACCAAAGTGCAGCTATTTGATTTATTCCCCCACACGGATCACTTCGAAGTACTAGTCATGTTGGTGAAGGATTAATTTTTTAGCTCATCAATTTATCACTAAGCATTTGTGTTCACTCGCTTTACGACTCTTGAAGTCCGCTCAAACAATCATAAGGACTCTACCATGTAGAGTCTTTGCAATACTTTTATCTGCGCTGCTCGCGTGAAACTTCATCAAAGTGTCTTTTTAGTGGCATAATCTTCAGCACTTTATGCATTGATGGACGGCGATTTATGCTACAGATTTTCCTACGCTTTTTTACCTTGGGCTTGATGAGTTTTGGCGGGCCTGCGGCGCACATTGGTTATTTTCGCCAGACCTTCGTAAATGAACTCGGTTGGCTCGATGATAAGCGTTACGCCAGTCTGGTTGCCTTAAGCCAATTTATGCCGGGGCCAGGGTCGAGCCAAGTGGGTTTTGCCATTGGTTATCAAAGAGGCGGGCTTGTTGGCGCGCTTGCTGCTTTTGCCGGTTTTACACTACCTTCCTTTATTTTGATGTACTTACTGGCGGTAACAACGTCGGCTTGGCTCGCCAATCATTATGTTCAAGGGATGATTTATGGGCTTAAATTAATGGCCGTCGTTGTGGTTGCCGATGCTGTTCTCGCCATGTTTAAACAGTTCTGCCAACGCAAATCCGCACGCCTATTAATGTTAGTCAGTACTGCTGCAATTTTGATTGCGCCATCTATGTGGACGCAAATCCTTTTGTTACTTGGCGCCGCCACTATCGGCATCTATAAATTGACTGCGAGCCAAGATGACACAGTAGCGCTGGCACCGATTCGATTGAATTACTTCTATTTGTTGCTCTTTTTCGTGTTGCTCATCGGCAGTTTTTTTATCGTGGATTTAGGCTCTGAAGCTTGGATCTTCGGTGAGTTTTATCGTGTAGGGAGCTTAGTATTTGGTGGTGGTCATGTCGTACTACCTCTGCTAGAAACAGCGGTGGGCGATACCATAGGTGGCGATCGTTTTCTGACAGGTTATGCCTTTGCCCAAGCAGTGCCAGGACCTATGTTTACCTTTGCGACCTTTTTAGGCGCTGAAGTGATGTTAGATAAGCCCTTCATGGGGGCTTGCATCGCAACAGCAGCCATTTTCTTACCCGGTTTTTTACTCATGCTGGTGGGGTTGAAAAGTTGGCATGCGATTGCCGCAAGACCAAAAATTGCTGGTGCGATAGCGGGAGTGAATGCTTGTGTTGTTGGCTTACTTGCCGCAGCACTTTATCAACCCGTGTTTTCTCAGGCGGTATTCTCAGGTAAAGATATGGCCTTGGTATTGCTCGGTTTTGGTGCATTAAAGTTATTTAAACCACCCATGCTACAACTGGTATTAGGCTTTAGTGTATGTGGTGTGCTGCTTAATATGCTTTGAACTGAGTCGTTATTAATCGAATGTTTATTGAGCAAGATTAAGATTTTGTTACTTTAAGCGCATAGAAATACAACAATCTTAGCTATACTCCGAAGATACAAGTTGTAATCCTTTGGAGCATTCAAGTATGTCTAAGTTGAGTTTGCGCAATAAATTATTATTGCTATCGCTATTTCCTTTGATCCTCGCATTATTGGTGTTGATGTCGGTTTCTTATTATGTCGAGCAAAATGCGCTTGCCGATGAGGTGGTTACCTTTAGATCTAAGCTCGTCGGTGAACGTAAACAACAAATTAAAGAAGCTACCGAAATTGCCGCTGGTATAGTGAATTACCAATTATCGTTAAAAGAACAAGGGAATGTGAATCAAGCGCTAAGAGACATACGTTTTGGCAGTGCGGGTTATTTCTTCATGTATGACTCTCAAGGGAAAAATATTTTTCATGCCCTAATACCGAGTTTAGAAGGGCAAAATAAAATGGATATGACAGATCCTCGCGGCACTAAAATTATCGTCGGTCTGCTCGATGCCGCTAAACGTGGCGATGGTAGTTTTTCCTATTACTATCAAAAACCTAATACTAATGAACAGATTGAAAAAATCAGTTACGCCATGATGATCCCTGGTACTGACTGGATGTTAGGTACTGGGGCATATATCGATGATATTGAAGCTGTTGTTGAAGATTATCGCGAGACAGTGACTGAGCAAATGGCAGAAAAATCCTTCGCGATTTTGCTGATAGCGCTTTTCCTTACGGGTATTACTGGCTTTATCATTATGATTGCCGCCCACCGTATGGTCGTGCCAATCAAGAATATGGCCGATAACTTAAATGATATTGCTAAGGGCGAAGGGGATTTAACCAAGCGACTTACCGTAAAAGGTGAAGACGAAATTGCCCAACTTGGGCGCTCCTTTAACCTCTTTGTCGATAAACTTCAGCATATTATCGGCGATGTTGCGACTGCGACGGCAAAAGTAAAAACGGCAGCCAATGCGATTCATGATCAAACTAAAGTCATGTCGAGCCAGTTGGTGAGTCATAACAATGAAACCGATCAGGTGGTGACTGCAATCACTGAGATGTCCTCCACTGCGAACGAAGTGGCTAAGAATACCACTCAAGTAGCCGAAGCGACTCACGCTGCTACTGGTGATGTGGCAAATGCTCAGCGCTGTGTTGATGCTTCGCTTGAGGAGATTGCGTCTTTAATGTCGCAAATCAACAATGCGGCAGGCAGTATAAAATCACTCAGCGAGCAATCACAGAAGATCAACAGCGTGCTTTCTGTCATTGGCGGTATTGCCGAGCAAACTAATCTATTGGCATTGAACGCCGCCATCGAAGCGGCCCGTGCTGGTGAACAGGGTCGTGGATTTGCTGTGGTCGCCGACGAGGTGCGTAATTTAGCCAGTCGAACTCAAGCCAGCACGTTAGAAATCAACGAGATGTTATCGGCACTGCATAAGCTAGTGACCCAAGCCGTGAAAGCCATGGAAGAGAGTCAGCAAAGCTGTGTACGTTCGGTGGATTCTTCTCGCACGATTTCCGATAGTTTAGGTTCAGTCACTTCAGCGGTAACGGCGATTAATGATATGAGTACCCAAATTGCGGCCGCGGCGACAGAGCAAAGCTCAGTAACCGAAGAAATTAACCGTAACGTGTATGCCATCCAAGAGATTGTAAACGAGCTGCTTCATTCCAGCGAAGATGCCGCTAGGATCAGTATGACAGTCTCGGAAGAAGGCATTAACTTGGGCAAGTTAGTGGGCCAGTTTAAGATTTAATTGCAGCAATCTTGATTAAAAACGGGAGACTTAAAGTCTCCCGTTTTTATTTGGCTTATTTACCTTTTTGAAGAGCACTTAATCCATCTACTTTAGTCAATCCAGCCTAGTCAGTTCATTCTAATCAATTTTCTCGGCAACCCGCTCAACCCTTACCGAGCAGACCTTATATTCTGGGATAAAAGCGACAGGATCGAGTGCATTGATGGTGAGTTTATTCGCCGCAGCTTCCACAAAGTGGAAGGGCAGGAATAGTACGCCAGCTTGGGCTCTTTTCGTCACAAAGGCGTCGATTTCAATTTCGCCGCGACGGGTAGTAAGTTTGATTTTATCGCCATTGCCTATGCCGAGTTGCTCGGCGTCATAGACTGAAATCATTACCTTAGGCGAGCCGAGTAAGTCGAGTCCAGCCGTTTTACGGGTTAAGGTGCCTGTGTGGAACTGTTCCAGTAAACGTCCGGTCGACAGAGTGAGCGGGTACTCACTGCAGGGCATTTCTGCGGGTAAGCGATAACTCACTGGCGTAAACTTACCTAAGCCGCGGGTGAATTGACCTTGGTGCATGATGGGCGTTCCCGGATGGGTTTCATCTGGGCAAGGCCATTGAATACCTTGGGGAATTTTACCGTCAACTCCAGTGCTTAATCGTTGCCAAGTAATGCCGCGATATTGTGGTGTCAGCTCATTGATTTCCTGCCAAATCGCTTCTTCATTAGGGTAATCCCAAGCGGCACCCATCGCATTGGCAATGGCTTGGACAATTTGCCAATCGGGCAGGGCTTCACCTGGCGGTAGCAGGGCTTGTTCGAGTCGCTGCACTCGTCGTTCAGTATTAGTGAAATGACCGCGTTTTTCGACAAAGGCTGCGGCGGGCAGAACCACATCGGCAAGCTCGGCGGTTTCGGTGAGGAAGATGTCCTGCACCACTAAAAAGTCGATTGCATTAAGCGCCCTAAGCACATGGGCTTGATCTGGGTCGCTTAATACGGGGTTTTCGCCCATCACATACAACGCCTTGATTTTCCCTTTGGAAATATCATGCATCATATGGGTGGCGGTTACGCCAATTTCTCCCGATAACGGCGTTTGCCAATGTGCCTCGAAACGCATTCTGGCGTGAATGTCGGTGACTTTTTGATAACCACTGAAGAAGTTAGGCAGTGCGCCCATGTCACAGGCACCTTGCACATTACTTTGTCCCCGCAGTGGATTAATCCCCGCTCCTTCAACCCCAATATTGCCGCACAGAAGTTGTAGATTAGATATGGCGGTAACATTGTCGTGTCCCGTCGTGTGCTGGGTAATGCCCATGGCATAGTAGACTGCGGTTTTGTCGGCAGTGCCTATGGTTTGGGCGATGCGGGCGATATCTTCGGCTTTAACACCTGTTATCAAGGCTGCGTTTTCTAGGCTGTAATCTACTTTTTTGAGTTCAGCATAGAGAGCATCCACGCCTTCGGTGCGCGCGGCAATGTAGCTTTTATCCTGCCAGTCGTTGCGGATAATTTCCGCCATAATCGCATTGAGTAGCATGACGTCAGTGCCGGGTCTGTGGGCGACATAAAGCTGTGCACTGTCGGCAATGGCGACACGTTTAGGATCGGCCACCATTAATCTTGCGCCATGCAAAGCCACGGCTTGCTTAATTTTCGAGGCGATGATCGGGTGAGCACTGCTGGTGTCTGAGCCTATGATAAAAATCACATCCGATGCTTGAATGCTCGGAATGTCATTGGTCATGGCGCCACTGCCGATACTTTGCTGTAGCCCAGTGACTGTAGATGAATGACACAGACGGGCACAATGGTCGATGTTATTGGTGCCGAGTATGCTTCTGACAAATTTTTGTAGGAGGAAGTTTTCTTCATTGGTGGCTTTTGCCGAGGCCAAGCTTGCCAGTGTATTGCTGCCATGTTGCTGTTTTATTTGCTGTAAATGTTTGGCCACATAGGCGATGGCTTCAGGCCAACTACTTGGCGTGAGCTGGCCATTTTTACGAATGAGTGGCGTGGTGAGGCGTTTTTCATTGTGAATAAAATCGAAACCAAATCGCCCTTTGACGCAGAGCATGCCTTGGTTTACTAGCGAGTCTGGATTGCCCTCGATATGACGGATCTGATTCGTGCTGGTATCGATTTTAAGGTCAAGCCGACAGCCTACACCGCAATAGGTACAAATCGTTGATGCGGTTTTGAGTGGCGTTTCATTGCCTTGGCGTTTATCCCGCGCATCGACGAGTGCACCCGTTGGGCAAACCTGCACACAGTTGCCGCATTGCACACATTTGCTGTCGGCCATGCTAGCGCTAAAGCCGACTCTCGGTGCGCGGCGCGTGGCGGTTTCGCTTATGCCTTGCGGCAGTGCTTGATAGGAATCATGGGCAAATTGAATCGCACAATGGCCACTCTGCAACTGGCACACATCGACGCACTTACCACAGCTAATACAACGATTAGCATCAAATTGAATGAACGGACTCGATTTATCGACCGAAAACTTACGCACGCTTTGAGTGTTGAGTGACTTAGGTTCGACATGGTAGTCGGTCGCATAGTCCCTTAATTTACAATCCGTATTGACTTGGCAGGCGCATTCGAGGCAGCGAGCAGCTTCTTGCATGGCGGCATCGGGAGCAAAGCCTAGCTCGACTTCGCCGTAATTGAGTAAACGTTGCACCGCGTTCAATTCGGGCATGGTTAAACGGGCTTTACGTGCGACAGAGGGGTAGAGTTCGGTAGTTGGCAAGCCTTGTTTTATTGTGTTACCGACTGCTTTTGATGAATTAAATTCAGTGGCATGCAGCTCACAGCTTAGGCCTTGTTTGAGTAATTTATCTATGGCGATGGCGGCTTTATGGCCATCGCCTATGGCGGCGACTGCGGTGGCAGGACCGCGGCGCGCATCCCCCACCACGAAGAGTTTTTCAACCCCTGATGACATAGTGTGCTCGCAGCCAATAAAGGTATTCCAGCGGCTGAGAGCGAGTTCACCATTACTTAAGTGGCTCGCGGGATCTTGCATAAAACTCATATCGGGAGTTTGTGATACTGCGGCTATCACAGTATCAAAATCTTGGGTAAAGGTTTCACCAGTATCAACGGGAGCGCGTCTGCCAGAGGCATCGGCTTCGCCGAGTGCCATCTTAGCGAAGGTGACAGAATGTACTCTACCTTGCGCATCGCTATGGTTTTCAAGCGGATTGGTTAAAAAATGAAACTTCACTCCTTCGACTTCGGCCTCATGTACCTCGTAAGCTTCGGCGGGCATTTCTGCGCGGGTACGACGGTAAATTAGGGTTACATCGCAACCTTCACGCACTGCTGTGCGGGCGCAATCAATAGCGGTATTGCCACCGCCAATGACGGCGACTTTCTTACCTAAAACAAGTGTCTTTTCGAGACAATGATCTTTTAAGTAATCGACACCTAAGTAGCAACCCGCGAGTGTGCTGCCGGGATAATCCATAGGCACAGCTTTTTGGGCGCCAATGGCGAGACAGACGGCATCAAAATCTTCAACTAATTGATTTAAATGTATCTCGTGACCGAGACGTGTTTCTGTGTGGATGGTTAACCCGTTATGGCACAAGAGTTCGATTTCTTTATCGAGTATCACCTTGGGTAAGCGATATTCAGGAATGCCATAGCGCAGCCAGCCACCCGCCTGTGGCATAGATTCGAATATCTCAACGCTATGGCCTTGGTTTGATAAGTAATATCCGGCACTTAATCCTGCTGGACCCGCACCGATAATCGCGACTTTTTTGCCCGTGTCGGCTTGGCGTGACGGCACATAACTCATGCCCCCATTTTCGCTATCAGCTAAGTCGAGATCGGCGGCGTGACGTTTTAATTGGCGTATGGCAATGGGCTCATCGACCAGCCCGCGGCGACATTGTGCTTCACAAAAAGCAGGGCAGACACGGCCAATGGAGAGTGGCAGCGGCAAAGTTTGTTTAATGACTTTAACGGCTTCAGTATGGTTGCCTTGGGCGATGTGATACAGGTAACTCTGCACATCGACGCCCGCAGGGCATGCTTGTTGGCAGGGGGCTTCGCAATCGGCAAAATGATCGCTCAAGATTTCGGTCAGCGCTTGTTTGCGTTTTTGGCTTAAGAATTCAGACTGAGTTATGACTCGCATGCCGACGGTGGCGGACGTTTCACAGGCGCGTACGCAGCGCAAACTGGCGTCGGAATTCTCAATTTGGACGACACACAAATTGCAGGCTTGCTTGTCTGCATGTTCGTGAATGCCTAATTGCTGCGAGGCTGCGCTGGGATCACATAAGCTGGGTATTGCTATGCCAGCAGCATGCGCCACTTGCAGTAGGTTATCGGTCGGATTAACCGACAACACTTGGTCATCAATTCGAAGTTCTATCATCCCATGGCCTTTTTATATGTAGGGTGCTTAGCTGCTATAGCGCGGGGCTGCAGGCTTAGGTTGTTTCGAGTATACCTAGACAGCTTTAGAAGACGCTTATGGGCGAGTGAAGTTTGCTGCAAAATTGCAGCTTGAATCACAAACCCGCTCAGACTGTGCGCTGATGAATGTTTGTTCTAGTTTAGTCGTGATGGGGTTGGCGTTATCAGGCCTTTTTAGTTGTGTTTCCTTTGATATTATGGGGATTTTTTAGGCAGGAGAGCGCTTGTGTGTCAGCCATTGGCCTCGCGCATAGCACTATCTTGGCTAAATTTAAGTAAGATCACAGTCTTAACTCATTGCTTTTTGTTAGTCTCGGCTTTAGTGCTGTGGTCTTTTAGCTTGGAAAATAATCCTTGTTATCCCATTTAATGAACAGTGCACCCCTAGGTTTACCAGTCTGGTTAGGTTAAAATGCGCGGTTGCAAATACTGTTAATCACCGCCCCTTTTAGTGGAAGATCAATTAAAGCGGCCAAATAAAGAAAGTTGAAAACTCATGTTTGAAGTTAATCCAGTAAAATTCAAAATTAAGGAGCTTGCCGAGCGCACGGAGCTTCTTAGGGGGTATCTTTGACTACGATGCCAAAAATGAGCGTCTAGAAGAAGTTACCCGTGAGCTTGAAAGTTCAGAAGTGTGGAACGACCCAGAGCGCGCCCAAGCCTTAGGCAAAGAGCGCGCCAGCCTAGAAGCTGTGGTCAAAACCATAGACGATATGGACTCAGGTCTTGAAGATGTTGAAGGCTTACTCGAGCTGGCTATTGAAGAGGAAGACGAAGATACCTTCAATGAAACCAGTAAAGAGCTGGATTATCTCGAAAGCCGCCTTGCCGATCTTGAATTCCGTCGTATGTTCTCCGGCCCGCAAGATGCGTCAAACTGTTATTTAGACATTCAGTCTGGTAGTGGTGGTACCGAAGCCCAAGATTGGGCCAACATGGTGCTGCGTATGTACCTACGTTGGGGCGAAGCCCATGGCTTTAGCCCTGAGTTGATGGAAGTGACCGATGGTGACGTGGCTGGTATTAAAGGCGCGACCATTAAGTTTACTGGCGAATATGCGTTCGGTTGGTTACGCACTGAGACTGGCGTGCACCGTTTAGTACGTAAGTCGCCATTTGATTCATCGGGTCGTCGTCATACGTCATTCTGCTCTGTGTTCGTTTATCCAGAAATCGATGACGATATCACGATTGATATCAACCCATCGGATCTGCGTATTGACACTTATCGCGCATCTGGCGCGGGTGGTCAGCACGTTAACAAAACGGAATCGGCGATTCGTATTACCCACTTACCGACGAATACCGTCGTGCAGTGCCAGAACGACCGTTCACAGCATAAAAATAAAGATGCTGCGATGAAGCAGCTGAAAGCAAAACTGTTTGAGTTAGAAATGCTCAAGCAAAATGCCGACAAACAGGCCGCAGAAGACGCTAAGTCTGATATCGGCTGGGGCAGTCAAATTCGCTCTTATGTATTAGACGATGCCCGCATTAAAGACTTACGCACAGGCGTTGAAACCCGCAATACTCAAGCGGTACTCGATGGCGATCTGGATAAGTTTATCGAAGCCAGTTTGAAATCTGGGCTGTAATTAATTCAAGGTATAGACGAGAAATAAGATGACTGAACAAGTAATTGATGAGAACAAACTGATCGCCGAGCGCCGTGCCAAGCTAGAAAGCATTCGCCCAAACTGTAGTGCTAATGCCCATCCAAATACCTTCCGTCGCACCCATAAAGCGGCTGAATTACAAGCACAGTATGGTCAAAACACTAAAGAAGAACTCGAAGCCTTAGGTTTTAAGACCAGCATCGCTGGCCGCATCATGGCAAAGCGTGGTCCTTTCTTAGTGATCCAAGACGTGTCTGGCCGTATTCAAGCTTACGCTGAAAAAAGCGTACAAGCTGATTTGAAAGAGCGTTTTCAAGGTCTGGATATCGGTGACATCATAGGTGTAACCGGTCAGCTGCATTTGTCTGGCAAAGGCGACTTATACGTCAACATGGAACAGTACGAGCTACTGACCAAGGCGCTGCGTCCATTGCCTGCGGACTATTATGGTCTAGCCGATCAAGAAATGCGCTACCGTCAACGTTACGTGGATCTCATCGTTAACGAAGATTCACGCAATGCCTTCATCATGCGTTCTAAAGTGGTTTCTGCAATTCGTAACTTCATGATCAAAAAAGAGTTCATGGAAGTTGAAACCCCTATGATGCACGTGATCCCAGGTGGTGCTTCGGCCCGTCCTTTCATCACTCATCACAACGCCTTAGACATGCCAATGTATCTGCGTATCGCGCCAGAATTATATCTGAAGCGTTTAGTGGTCGGTGGTTTTGAGCGTGTGTTCGAAATCAACCGTAACTTCCGTAACGAAGGTCTGTCGCCACGTCATAACCCAGAATTCACTATGATGGAATTCTATATGGCTTATGCTGACTACAAAGATCTGATGGACCTCACCGAAGAAATGCTCAGCTCGATTGCTATCGAACTGCTCGGCAGTGCGCAAATGCCATACGGTGAGCACACAGTCGATTTCGGCGGCCCATACGCACGTTTAAGCATGTTAGAAGCGATTCAGAAGTACAATCCTGATAACGCCACTATCCAAGCTATGACCTATGAGCAAGTGAAAGATGTTGAATTCATGCGCGATTTAGCGAGAAGCTTAGGCATGAAGATTGAGAAGTTCTGGACTTGTGGTCAGCTGCTTGAAGAAATCTTCGGTGAAACTGCTGAATGGCAATTGATGCAACCAACGTTCATCACTGGCTACCCAGCGGATATTTCACCATTGGCACGTCGTAATGATGACAACCATTTCATCACTGACCGTTTCGAATTCTTCATCGGTGGCCGCGAAGTGGCTAACGGCTTTAGCGAGCTGAACGATGCTGAAGATCAAGACAACCGCTTTAAAGCACAGGTTGACGCGAAAGATGCAGGTGACGATGAAGCTATGTTCTACGATGCAGACTATATCACTGCACTGGAACACGGTTTGCCACCAACGGCAGGTCAAGGTATCGGTATCGACCGTTTAGTGATGTTGTTCACTAATACTCATACTATCCGTGACGTGATCCTGTTCCCTGCTATGCGCCCACAGGGGTAATGCAGTCGAACAAGATATTTCGGTTAGTCATTTTATCGACGATGAATGAGTGGGAATTGGCTAAACAGTAAAAGGTTTACTCATTAGCTGACAATCATAGTGATAAAAACCAGCCATTTGGCTGGTTTTTTGTTTTCTAGAACTTTTTAAAAGGTGTGATTATTAAAGATACAACTGGATAAGCTATGTTGTTACAGCTGAATTTTTATAAAAGCAAAAATTAGCTATAAACTATTTGGCAAGTTTACATTCTTTAACATTCTTCATGCCTTCACCGTCAGTTACTGACTGCAACCCCGCACCGCCAACAAAAACACCTATTTTTATATATTGCTCGATAAAGTAGTTTTTACCACCTTCTGTCGATAGTTTTAAATTATTTTCACTGAATTCTGATTCGGTAGAAAGTGTTTGCTCACCTGGTTCTACTTCCTTGTAGAAGTAGACTTTATTAGCAGATTCGCCAATCATCTCACCATTAATATAGATATTTTTCTTTAGAGCCTGACCCGCAAAACTATTGCGGTATATATAAATCCCTGTTTTATTGTCAGCTGGCTTCTGGAATGTCTTAAGCTTTGCATCTTCCTCTTGTGAAGCCATTGGTACTGTGGCACAACCTGAGAGTAGAAGGAAAATGGCCAGCATAGGCGTTAGAAGTTTTTTTAACATGATTTGTCCTTAAATAAGTGTCTTATTTTGATTGTAAAAATACAAGCTTTTGTTATTTAGATAAATTTATCTTGATTTATAACGCTTTAGTTTATTGAGCTTTTAAAGTTTTTAAATGTGTTATCTCCTTTGGGCTCGTTTGAACATTCAACATGAACGCCATAACATTGGCAGAATGTATGGAATGTCATGTTGGTAAAGTCAGCTATTATCATTTTTGCGCAAGAGCACTTGGCCAAAAATAAGTTATTATAAAGTCATTAAGAGGCAGATTAATGGTGTTTTTATTTTTGCTAAATATAACTTAAGTTTTATTGGTTTACTAATGATTTATTTTAAATTTTGTGATGTCAAATAGTAGTCTGCTTTGTTTGCTGTTATTTTTAAAAGCGAGTGATTATTTTATTTTTGGTCTTTGGTCTTTGGTTTTTTCTTGCAGTTTTACGATTTTTATAAATCGTAAAATGATTAAGTAATAAGTCGCTAGCGCTTAAGGTAGTTTTGTTTATGTTGCTGATTAACTAAATTAGACTCTATTGTAATATGAAGTTATAGAATGGATTAGGTTTATTACTTGGGTAGGGGTTAAGTGGTCTGATATTTAGCTCAATTTATAAAGAAGTTTTAAATCAGCAATGATTTAAGTATTCTACTTAAGGTTACTTGTATGTCCATGGTTAACTTAGTAGGTGTTGACTGACTAGCTTAGTACTACTAAATAGTGGAATGGAATAAGGACGATGAGAGGAACTCAGTTTTAGTATGATAAGTACTGTTGCAGATAAATTGAATACTTCATAGGGATTATTTTTAAACGCGTTTGTTCATCTATACCCACTCGTACGGCTGTTTCAGATAATCAACCCGACATTAGTCTAATAGTGTGTTGCTTGACCTCAGTCGCTAACTCAATGAAACTCTCCATTAAATCACCTCCTACTAAAGTATGGATAATTAAATAATGTTAATTTTCTTTATTTGTATCGCACTCTTAGTGCTTGCATACAAGTTCTATAGTCCCTTTGTTGAGCGGCAAGCGGGTATAGATCCTAAAGCGATAACACCACAGGCGAGATTCGAAGATGGCGTCGATTACGTTCCGGTTCATCCGGCTAAAGCGTTTTTGATCCAGTTCCTCAATGTCGCGGGTGTGGGGCCGATATTTGGCCCGATCCTCGGTGCACTTTACGGCCCAATAGCCTTAGTGTGGATTGTACTGGGGAATATTATTGGCGGCGCAGTACATGATTATTTTTCTGGCGTGCTCAGCATAAAAGAAGACGGTAAGAGTCTGCCAGAGATTGCGGGCCACTACTTTAATATTTACTTTAAAGGCGTGATGTTGCTGTTTACGGCTATGCTGCTGTTTTTTGTGGGCGTGGTCTTCATCATGAGCCCCGCAGGTTTGCTGAGTAATCTCGATTATTTTAAAGACACCATCTTTGGCAATAATACCTTCTGGGTGTTAGTGATTTTAGTCTATTACTTTTTAGCGACTATGCTGCCGATTGATAAAATCATCACTAAATTATATCCCGCATTTGGTTTGTTGATGATAGTCATGACAGTTTCTATCGCCGTTGCTCTAATGATCAATGCGCCGCAGTTACCTGAAATGGGTGATGTGTTTGCCTATTTCGACCACAGCCATTACAACAATGAGTTACTCGAACCAAACCCTGATGGGCTACCTGTTTGGCCACTGTTATTTGTGACTATTACCTGTGGTGCGATTAGCGGTTTCCATTCAACTCAAGCGCCTATCATGGCTCGTTGCTTGACGAATGAGAAATATGTTCGCCCTGTGTATTATGGCGCTATGGTTGCTGAAGGTATCGTTGCTTGTGTATGGGCAACGGCGGGTATTGCAGCTTTCCCTGGCGGTTATGTTGAGCTTAAGAGTTTGCTCGACCAAGGTGGCCCAGGTTTAGTGGTTAACCAAGTGGCAACTACGTATTTAGGTGTTGCGGGCGGTATTATGGCGATTGTGGCCGTGGCTATCTTCCCTATCACCTCTGGCGATACCGCATTTCGTTCGCTGCGTTTGACGATTATCGATGCCTTCCATATTCCGCAAAGTATGCGTAATCGCTTATTGGTTGCAGTGCCTATTCTGACCATTGCGTACTTTATGACGAAGATCGATTTCTCTTTGATTTGGCGTTACTTTGCCTTCTCAAATATGCTGCTATCAACCAGTGTGTTGTGGTTAGCGACTAAGTATTTGTTCGATCGCGGGACCTTCCATTGGATTGTTAGCTTACCAGCAATTGGCGGCACCAGCGTTACTGTGTCTTATATTATGACTGCGGGTATTGGCCTAGGTTTACCGCAACCTTTGAGCCAGCCAGTGGGTATCGCTGTCGGGGTTATCTGTTTAGTTGCGCTGATCATTGCGCACAATAGACGTAAACCTGTGGCAGAAGTTAAGTAGTCAGTTACCCCATAGTTTTACCCAATAAAAAAACAAGGGCTGCATTTTGCAGCCCTTGTTTTTTTATGATTGGTATCATTCTACTATCCTTTAATAGCTTATTTTAGAAAGGGTAATTTTTGCTGAATATTTTTTAATGAGCGGATTCATCGCGTTTCATCTAGAGGTAAGGTAAGGTCGTTAGACTGGTTTTTATTTCTCTATTGAAACGATTAGTCTGTGGTAGAGAGCGTTAAGCAGTACAAACTTGCGGCAAAAGTCATTTAGATTTTATTTACTTGAATATTTTTTGCGAACAGAAGGAGAGCACGTTATGTCTGAGAACAAATGTCCTATGCACCATTCTGCTGGTGGCACCTCGAATCGAGATTGGTGGCCTAAACAGCTCCGGCTCGATATTCTGCACCAACACTCTTCCTTATCTAATCCTTTGGGTGATGACTTCAATTATGCTGAAGCCTTTAAATCCCTCAATTTAGCTGCTGTAAAGCAAGATCTCCTCGCATTAATGACGGATTCACAGGACTGGTGGCCTGCAGATTTTGGCCACTATGGGCCGCTATTTATTCGTATGGCATGGCACAGTGCCGGCACCTATCGTACCGGTGATGGACGCGGTGGTGCGGGCAGCGGTAATCAACGTTTCGCACCGTTAAACAGCTGGCCAGATAACGTAAACCTCGATAAAGCACGCCGGCTCCTTTGGCCGATTAAACAAAAATATGGCAATAAAATCTCTTGGGCCGATTTGATGATCCTTACAGGAAATGTCGCGCTGGAATCTATGGGATTCAAAACCTTAGGTTTCGCTGGTGGGCGAGTCGATATTTGGGAACCCGAAGCTGATATTTACTGGGGTGCGGAAAATAAATGGTTAGACGATAAGCGTTACTCGGGAGAGCGAGACCTTGAAGATCCCCTCGCCGCAGTCCAAATGGGGTTGATTTATGTTAACCCTGAGGGACCCAATGGCGACCCTGATCCTTTCGCTGCCGCCGTAGATATCCGCGAAACCTTTGCCCGCATGGCGATGAATGATGAAGAAACCGTAGCCTTGATTGCTGGGGGTCATACTTTTGGTAAAACCCATGGTGCAGGTGACGCAGCATTAGTCGGACCTGAGCCAGAAGCCGCAGGTATTGAGCAGCAAGGCCTAGGCTGGCAGAGTCGCTATAAAAGCGGTAAAGGTGGCGATACTATTTCCAGTGGCCTCGAAGTGACTTGGACCTCAACACCAACCCAATGGAGTAACAATTTTTTTGAAAATCTATTCGGATATGAATGGGAACTGACTAAGAGCCCTGCGGGTGCCCATCAGTGGATACCTAAAAATGGCGCGGGTAAAGGGGTGATCCCCGATGCGCACGACGCCTCAAAACGTCATGTGCCAACCATGTTGACCACCGACCTTGCACTGATCTTCGATCCTGATTACGAGAAAATATCACGTCGATTCTTTGAAAATCCCGATGAGTTTGCCTATGTATTTGCAAAAGCTTGGTACAAGCTGACACACAGAGATATGGGGCCATGTACACGCTATTTGGGTCCTGAAGTGCCTGCAGAAACGTTTCTTTGGCAAGACCCAATTCCAGCGGTTGATCATCCTCTGGTTAATGAGCAGGATGTAACGGATCTTAAACTTAAGATTATTGGCTCTGGATTAACGATTTCAGAAGTCGTTGCAACCGCTTGGGCCTCGGCGTCGACCTTCCGGGGTTCCGATATGCGCGGTGGTGCGAACGGTGCGCGAATTCGACTCGCGCCGCAAAAAGATTGGCCAGTGAATCAGCCTGAGCAACTCGCTAAGGTGCTCAAAGTGCTTGAGAGTATTCAGTCTGAGTTCAATCAAGGAGGTAAGACAATCTCCCTTGCTGACTTGATTGTGCTGGCAGGCTGTGTCGGTATTGATCAAGCGGCTAGAAATGCGGGGGTTGAAGTGACGATTCCATTTACGCCAGGTCGTATGGATGCCACGCAAGCACAAACTGATGTGGAATCTTTTGCGGTACTTGAACCTGTCGCAGATGGCTTTAGAAATTATCATCCCACTCCGTTTTCTGTTTCGGCGGAGGAGTTATTGGTCGATAGGGCACAATTGCTGACCTTAACTGCGCCGGAAATGACAGTGCTTATTGGCGGTCTGCGGGTGTTAGATACGAACTCTGATCAGTCAAAAACGGGTATATTGACTGCGCGTCCTGAGTTTTTGACCAATGACTTTTTTGTTAACTTGCTCGATATGGGGACGACGTGGAAACCCACTTCTAAAGCGGAGGATATGTTTGTGGGTGTTGATCGCGTCAGTGGCCAGCAAAAGTGGACTGCAAGTCGTGTTGATTTGATCTTTGGCTCTAATTCGCAGCTGCGTGCACTCGCAGAAGTGTACGCGAGCAGTGATGCACAGCTGCGATTTGTCGATGATTTTATCGACGCTTGGACTAAGGTGATGAACTTAGATAGATTCGATCTTCGCTGAGCTTATATTTATTAGTCTTTTTAGTGGTATATGGATCCAATTTAGGCGCCGCTGGGGTTAATGCAGACCGAGCGTTTAAGTGGATTTTCAGTTAAATGATCGCCTAATCCAAAGTGGTTAAGCGGTCATTTTTATTCATGTGCTTTGACGCTCAGCAATTTAGGTGGAATATGAATATTCAGCAAATGTCGGGTTTAGTCATTTTACAGGCGATGGCAAGGGGTGAATTACCTGCACCTTCTATCTCTCTCACTATGCCAATGTCGCTGGTTCAAGCCGACGAAGGAACGGTGACATTCCATGCGACTGCCGATGATAAGCACCTCAACCCATTGGGCGGCGTTCATGGTGGTTTTGCCGCGACTGTATTGGATTCTGTTACAGGTTGCGCCGTGCATACATTGCTTGAAGCGGGTGTCGGTTACGGCACTATCGACTTGAATATTAAAATGATTCGACCTGTGCCTAAACATCAAGTGTTAGTGGCTGAGGGTAAGGTGATCAATTTATCTAAGTCTTTAGGTATTTCGGAAGGTACGCTAAAAACGCAAGATGGAAAACTGCTCGCCACTGCTACGGCGACTTGTATGATTTTAAGGCCATAAACCGATTTTGCGGGCTGGCGATATTATCTCTTCGAGTTAACACGCTGAGCAGATAATTAACCTATGCCGAAGGTGCACTTTATCTTCAGATATTAAGTCGACGGCCTTCTTGCTGGCAGTGAAGTTTTTATGGGCGTGAATTCAGTAAATAACGGAATTTTTTAATCATATTTTCATAAATAGGCCTCAAGATTGAAAATAGCTAGCATGCCATATTCCATTCGACAGAAAGTATGCTAGATTCTGGCGAATTGTTGCTGATCGCTGTATTGTTACCTCTGTCATCAACAGTTCTCCACAGGGCCATCGCTGCAATTGAGTCAGATTTGCAGGGAAGTGTCAGGAAGTTACACCAATTCAGAGTCTGCTTATGCAACCCAATTTATTTCCCGAACAAAGAAACGTTTATCAAGAATCGAGGGCGACACAACCCTCGATTGAAGCCCAATCTTCCTCTCGTCGCGGCCGTTTGCAGCGTATGGTCGGTGGCGTATTGTTAACCTGTAGCGTATTGCTGAGTCTTTCAGCATGTGCGGCAGGTAAGCAGGCGTCACCACAAGAAGGTGAAGAGTTTAGTTACGCTTGGCTTAAGGGTTATGCCCGTACTATGGCTGCACAACCCTATGAGAGTCATAAAGGCGAATTACCTAAAAGCCTTCAGGGCATGAGTTGGGATGATTACCAACAATTCCACTTCAAGAAGAAAGCCGCGCTATGGCGTGATCAAGATTCGGAGTTTCGTGCCGAACTGTTCCATCTTGGGCTGTTTTTTGATACCCCTATCCATATTTATGAGCTAAATGAGGGTAAGGCTAAGTTAATCGAATATTCACCTTCAATGTTCGATTACGGCAAGTCAAAGGTCAAAGGTAGTCAGTTGCCTAAGGATCTTGGTTTTGCGGGTTTCCGTATGCAATTTAATACCGATTGGCAGCGTGACATTGTTGCCTTCCTTGGCGCCAGTTATTTCCGCGCTGTGGGTCAAGAAATGCAGTATGGTTTGTCGGCTCGCGGCTTAGCGGTTGATACTGCACTGCCAAAACCCGAAGAGTTTCCAATGTTCACCAATTTCTGGTTAGAAAAACCTAAACCAGGATCGAATATCACCACTGTGTATGCCTTGCTAGACTCTCCGAGTGTCACGGGGGCTTATCGTTTTGATATCGAACCGGGTGAACGTTTAAAAATGAAGGTGGATGTGGCTGTTTATCCACGTAAAGCGATTGAACGTTTAGGCGTTGCGCCACTGACCAGTATGTTTATGGTGGGTGAGAACGATCGCCGCACCGGTTATGACTGGCGTCCAGAAATCCATGATACCGATGGTTTAGCCATGCACACGGGGAATGGTGAATGGATTTGGCGTCCGCTAGGTAACCCTGAAAACCTGCGATTCAACGCCTATAGCGATGAAAATCCAAAAGGTTTTGGCTTACTGCAACGTGATCGTAACTTTGATCATTATCAGGACGACGGCGTGTTTTATGATAAACGCCCAAGCCTATGGATTGAACCAACCAGCAGTTGGGGTAAAGGTTCAGTGCAGTTGGTTGAAATTCCAACACTGGATGAAACCTTTGATAACATAGTGGCTTTCTGGAATCCTGCTGAGCCGATTGTTCCTGGTCAAGAGCTGCTGTACAGCTACAACATGTACTGGGGTGGCATTCCACCGGTTCAATCACCCCGTGCTCGGGTTGTCGATACCTTCACCGGGATTGGCGGCGTAGTTGGCCAGAAACGCAAATACTACAGTAAGCGTTTTGTGGTTGATTTCGCGGGCGGAACTTTACCTATGATAGGTAAAGACACCCAAGTTAAAGCCGTGATCACAGCATCTGAAGGCAAAGTGGAAATTGAATCTGCCCGTCCTCTAGCCTCGATTAATGGTTACCGCGCTATGTTTGACGTAGTGCCCCCGGGAGATGGTACTGAGCCGATTAACCTGAGAGTCTATTTGGAGGTCGATGGTCAGCCATTGTCTGAGACTTGGATGTATCAGTGGAATCCGCCTGCAAAGGATGATCGTGAATTGCACAATGCAGGTCATCTGCAATAAGCGATTCGTGATTCATTAATCTAAAACGCCAGCTAACTTAGCTGGCGTTTTTGTTTTAGCTTGAGCCACTTTTTACTTTATACGGCTTGATAGGTTAGGACTAGATTATCTAAAAAATGCCCCAGTAACTGATTCATCCTAGCCGTTGATTGCCCCAGTATGAATTCAGGGCTTTGAATATATGGCATTTTCTGTATGCTAGAAAAAGCATTTTCTTGAGCAATTAATGGCGCTAATTGGCTACTAATAAATTCAAGATGGCATTGAAATCCAAAAACTAAATTTGTGTAACGTACAATTTGCCGCGGGCAGGCTGCACTTGTGGCGAGCACTTCGCAATCGGGAGTGAGGCCAGGCATGTCGTTATGCCAGTGGCCGACCACTTCAGTGGTCGAAAATGTCTTAAGGTTAATATCACTTTTTCCTGCCGCAGTCAGTTCAATAGGAAAGTAACCAATCTCGGCATGTGGACTCTTTTGATAACGGGCACCTAATGCCTCACCGATTAACTGTGCCCCAAGACAAACCCCCACAACGGCTTTATTTTTTTGGATAGCTTGTCTGATAAACCTTTGTTCTGCTTGGCTATCAAAATATGGACAATCGTTTTTGCATGTCGCGGGAGACTGAGGGCCACCGAGGATAATTAATAGATCAAAACCATCACTATTGTCGGGTAAAGCTTCATCTAGATAGATTCTGCTAAAGC
Organism: Shewanella sp. M16; assembly: GCF_018224605.1. Taxonomy (NCBI): domain Bacteria; kingdom Pseudomonadati; phylum Pseudomonadota; class Gammaproteobacteria; order Alteromonadales; family Shewanellaceae; genus Shewanella; species Shewanella sp. M16. The sequence continues at coordinate 31,932 of NZ_JAGTUL010000033.1, forward strand.
TCATACTGTAGTTTTTGCTTGCAGCCCAATCGCTAAAATAGCCTGGACCTTCATAGCTTTCATGGATAATGCAATGAATGCGCATCGAGTTTTCCTGTGTCTTTTATGGGATAACGCTATGCTACAATCCTTTTTATTTGGCTGAATAACGTCATATGGACAAGTAATAATGCTAAGTCGCCAACTCGATTCGATTAACGCCATTATTGAGCAAGCGCCTAATATGCCTTCTTTTGTCAAAACGATTGAGATGCAGAAGGGTTATGTGGATGTTTTACACCAGCACTGTTGGCATCAGCTTATTTTTCCGCTTCAAGGCCTGTTACAGACAGAGGCAAATGAGGCACTTTTTTTGGTCCCCCATACCACAGCGCTTTTTGTGCCTGCAGGTGTCATGCATGAGTCTGTTGCGATTACAGATACCTGCTTTATTGGTGTCTATTTGAATCCTATGTATGGTCGAGATTATGGTGCCATGGTTAAGCCTGTCGCCATGAGTGCTTTTATAAGGGAGTTAGTGTTAACGCTCAGAAAACAATGTGCTTTTAATACCCCAACGAATGTTGATCCAATGGTTCAGGCGCCAATACTGCGTTTGCTTGAGGTGTTATATGATCAAATTAATAGTGCGGAAGGACAGACTTTCAAGTTACTGATACCGCAAGATAGGCGCCTAAAATTGATTTTTGAGCATTTAACCCAAACGCCAGCTTTAGATTTCTCTTTAGTGAAATGGGGTGAGATGGTTGGGGCATCGGAACGAACATTGTCGAGGCTATTTGTGAGGGAGTTTGGTTCTTCATTCGTATTATGGCGTCAACATTTACGGCTGATCTATTCGCTGTCGTTATTGGCGACAGATCTGTCAATACAGAATGTGGCCCACCAAATTGGTTATCAAAATGATTCATCCTATATCAAAGCCTTCAAGGAGCGTTTTGGGATGACGCCACAGCGATTTCGGTTAGGCGATCATGGGATATAACCCTGTAACGGTTTATGGCGTTTAACACTGCTTTTAGTTGAATTATTTAACATTGAATCAATGTTTTGCCCCTTTTCGCAGCACAAATATTCATTTGGCCGAATAAAATCAAGCCAGTTGTAATTGCAAGCATGCTACTGAGTTATTGGGGGCTAATTCACTTTTTGACAATCTAAACAATTTTTCACTGTAAAAGACCCCAAACTTGGGCGTAACCTGTGGGCGTTCTCGCCATGGGTAAGTATTTTATGTTTGAAATGTTCACAACGTTAGGCTTTGCGTGGTCGGTGGGTTTAGTCCTTGCCGTACTTTTTGTACTGGCATACGAATTTATTAATGGCTTCCACGACACGGCAAATGCGGTGGCGACGGTGATCTATACCAAGGCTATGCCGGCAAATCTGGCGGTCGTTACCTCTGCACTATTTAATTTTGCGGGTGTGCTGTTAGGGGGGTTAGGGGTGGCCTATGCGATAGTGCATTTATTACCCGTAGACTCCTTGCTCGGTATGGACTCAATCCAAGGCTTGCTGATGGTGTTTTCCCTGCTATTTTCGGCAATTATCTGGAACTTAGGTACTTGGTATTTTGGTATTCCGGCATCGAGCTCCCATACCTTGATTGGTTCGATAATGGGTGTGGGTGGCGCGTTCGCTTGGATAAATCATCAGCCTATCTTGCAGGGCATTAATGTCTCTAAAGCAACGCAGATCATGCTGTCCTTGATTATTTCGCCGACCTTAGGGTTTGTGATGGCAGGGATTTTTTTGCTCATCATGAAATACGTTTGGCAGAAACATAAAATTCACCGTACCCCCGATGAGCAGATGCAGATTAATGGTAAAAAACACCCTCCATTTTGGGCAAGGGCGAGTTTAATTATCTCTGCTATGGGGGTGAGTTTCGCCCATGGTTCTAACGATGGACAGAAGGGGATAGGTTTAGTGATGCTAGTGCTGATTTGTATGGCACCGGCTTATTTTGCCTTGGACATGGGCAGTCAACCCTATGATTTAGAAAGAACTCAAGATGCTAATCGTCGCATTATGGCGATTTATGACCGTAACCAAGCCGTTATCGCGGATGTTATCGACTTTAAAGCCTTAGTCAACGTTCCAGAATATATGCTGGCCCATTGCTCATCTGCCAATGTATTACCGGCGATGTCGTTGCTTGACCGTCGCTTAGCAAAAGTCTCAACTTACAAAGATATGGATGTAGAAGAGCGACGCGAGGTGCGACGTTTATTGTTGTGCATCGATGATACTGCTCGCCAAGTGGCTAAATTGGATCTTCCTGCTAAGGATTTGAATTCATTGGCTAAATGGCGAAAAGATCTCACTAGAACGACTGAGTATGCGCCCATTTGGGTGATTATTGCCATTGCTACTGCGCTGGGTTGCGGCACGTTGGTGGGGTGGCGACGGATTGTATATACCGTGGGGGAAAAAATTGGTTCATCGAGTATGACTTACAGCCAGGGCATTGCCGCGCAGGTCACCGCTGCCGTCTCTATTGGGATTGCCAGTATGACGGGGATGCCGGTATCGACGACTCATATTTTGTCTTCCGCTGTAGCGGGTACTATGGTGGCTAATCGTTCAGGGCTTCAGATCCAAACTATTAAGCAAATCATGCTCGCTTGGCTGCTGACACTACCTATTACTATGTTGCTCTCCGCGAGTGTGTTTATCCTTGCCAATGCACTTTGGGGTTAGCCAAGAATACTCAAGTTGAATGCTCACATAGCCAAGCCTTGAGGGCTTGGCTTTTCGGTTCAGTGCCGTTTCCCGCGATAATTACCTAAGCCATCTTGTTAGAGTTGAGCCTTCAACACCAACAAGGACATAAGATGGCTGAGCAATCTAGAATACTTTTCAAAGCACTACACCAACAATCAGAGCCGCTGATATTAACTAACGTTTGGGATGCCGCCAGTGCGGCCATCATCCAAGCATCTGGCGCCCGTGCGATTGCGACCAGTAGCGCGGCACTGGCTTGGTCGCTCGGTTATCCCGATGGCCAAGCGTTACCTAAAGTGGCTTTATTGGACGTAGTGAACAATATCCTACGGCTGAGCCGAGTGCCCGTGACGATAGATATTGAATCTGGTTATAGCCAAGATCCCGATGAGGTTGCTGCTTTTGTTGCGCAGCTCGCTGAGCTTGGCGTAGCAGGAATTAATATTGAGGATGGCAGTGCAAGTGTTGCTGAGATGGTGGCAAAAATTAAAGCTATTCGCGCCCATCCTCGTTGCCAGGGATTATTTATTAATGCGCGAACTGATGTGTATTTACTGGGTTTAGCCAGTGGTGAGGCCGCAGTTGTTATGACTATCGATAGGTTAACTCAATATCAGGCTGCGGGTGCGGATGGCGGCTTTATCCCTGGCGCGAATCAGGTCGAGACCGCTAAGCGCTTGTCTGCCGCTGTGGATATGCCACTGAATTTTATGCTATTGAATGAGCTGATGGATATCGGCGAGTTATTTGCCGCAGGTGTGCAGCGTTTTTCCACTGGCCCAGCTTCATTTTTACAGGCCTATAGCACTTTGCTTAATCCAATTTTGTTAAATTCAATTAAGGCAAAACCGTTTCAACGAGAGCCAAATAATGCGGTTATTGCCGTTGATAAGGATTCAATACCTAAAGCCATTTCCCTTGGTTTTGAGCAAATGAATAACTTATTTATCCCGAGTTAAAGCTGTTTTTCATCTATACCCAAGCTACCTGAAGATACGAGTTTCAGAGCGCCCAGGGTGCTTCAATTCAAGGCGCATTAATGACAGAATGTCGGTCACCTTTTGAATTGATGCAACACGGAAGTGGAGTGCCCTGGGCGCTCCGTCCCGGCGGGTTTTAACGCACTTTATGCTGCGTTGGTTATTTTTAACTTAGCCCGCTAGGCCTGCAAATAACCGCAATCGCCATGGATGGCGTGAATGCCATTTATGCAGGAGCAATAAATGGCCTTGCCTAAAGTGCGTTAAATTTCCGCTGAATCCTGCATCTTCAGGTTGTTTGGGTATATACCCACGGCGAGTTTGCCGTGGGTTTCTTCTTACGTCCATTTTACTTAGCGCCCGTTTTACCAAGAAAGTCCCATCTGCGTGCTTGTCTCCTCAGGTTTCTTATCAAGCAGGCATAGCTCGGCGAGTTGAATGTGCGCTGCAATTTGGCTGCGCAATTTTTGATAGAGACGGATGGCCAGTTCAGGCGCGGCTTCATTGTCGGGAGTATGAATAAATAGATAGGGCTCTCGACCTTCTGCGAGCCATTGCGGGAGTTGGGTCAGCCAATTATCAAAAAAGGCATCGTTATCCTTAGGTAAAGCAGTAACGCCTTGCTGTGCGAGTTGTGTTACGGCATCGTCTGGTTGGCCGATAAAGCGCACCACTGGATTATTGGCGGTGGCAATCGCATGCACTGGTACTCGAGGTTTTTTCTTGTGAGCGTCGATAATCGCGACATTGCTTGGCGGCAGTGCAAACAAGGGCCTGCTGTCCATGATGATGCGATTCACTTTTTTATCGATGAGTAATCGATTAAGCGCACGCTCGGCATCTCCCTTAGCAAAAAACGCAGCATGCCTGACTTCGACGCCATAGGTTAACCCTTGGGGGATTTGATCTAGAAATTGCGCTAACGCAGGCAAGTTTTCTGGGCCGAAATGGGCAGGCAGTTGAATTTTCCAGATCCCTGTTTTATCGATTAATGGTGCCATTATCTGGAAAAAATCTTTCAATTCTTGGCCGCAGTGTTGCAATAATCTTTGGTGAGTGATGGTTTGCGGTAGTTTGAAGGTAAAACGAAAGCTATCGGGCGTGGCACTGTGCCAATTCATTACCGTTTGCTGTGCAGGCGTTGCGTAGAAGCTGGTGTTCCCTTCGACAGTATTGAATATTGTCGCGTAACGGGCGAGTCGCTCCGCTTGTTTAGTTCCGTGACCATACACACTTTCTTGCCAATTCGAGTGCGACCACATGGCAAGCCCAAGGCGAAAATGGTTGGGTTGATGTAACGGAGAGCACAATCGGTCCAAAAATAAATTCCTTTAATGCGATTTGCGCGTACCAAAGCAGCGCCCTGATGTTGACCAACATTTTAGGGCATTGTGCCGATATCTGTCGTCCAGAGTCAAATAGTGCCACCGATGGCCTTAAGTATTGTGTTTGATTTTGTTTGAATTTAACTCTGTAAAAGTCGGACTTAACTTAGCCAACTCTGGAATGACATTGAAAATTAACCTACTCTAATAGTGCGTTATTATTATTTTTATGCTTATGATCAAACTTAGGACTTAGCCAAAGACGGACGTTTATTGGAGAATTACGTGAATAATGATGGCTACACTTCCTTAAGCAATTTTATCGACCTTCTCTTGGATGCTATTTGTGTCGTCGATAAAACGGGGAGGTTTGAATTTGTGAGTGCTGGGGCAGAACGTATTTTTGGCTATACCCCAGAAGAAATGATGGGTATGCAGATGCTAGATCTTGTCATTCCAGAGGATAGGGAACGCACTCTCGCAACGGCCAATGAAATTATGGCAGGTCGCTTTAAAGTCGATTTTGAAAACCGTTATGTGCGTAAAGATGGTGTTATCGTCGATATTCTTTGGTCTGCACGTTGGTCCGATGCTTATCAACAACGTGTCGCAGTCGCTAGAGATATTTCTAAGAGCAAAAATGCCGAACGTAGACAAGCAGCCTTATATGAGATTTCAGAGGCTGTGCATGTCGCTGAGGACTTGCTAGCCCTGTATCGGCGAATTCATGAAATTATTGCTAAATTACTGCCCGCAGCAAACTTTGCTATAGCATTGTACGATCAAGATTTAAATGAATTAAGTTTTCCTTATAAAGCCGCTACTGGCGAGGATTCGCTTATCGATATTGCAAGTTTCAGTGTGTTCACTGACCAAGTGATCCGCAGTGCTGAGTCTTTACTCCTGTGTCCCGTGACCTTAACTGATTATCCCCAAGCGATTCGTGAAGATTTGGGTAATGGCTGTTTAAGTTGGCTGGGTGTGCCGCTGAAGCTACAGAAAGGCGTTATCGGCGCTTTGATTATGCATAGCTTGCCCACTTCGGCTTCATATACACACCAAGACCGTGAGTTATTGGAGTTTGTTTCTACGCAAATAGCCTTTGCGATTGAGCGTCGACAAATGCTCGCGCGATTAGAGCATATTGCACTTTATGATCAGTTAACCTTGTTACCCAATCGTGAGCTTTTTTACGATAGATTTCAAAAGGCGCTATCTCGAGCCCATAGGGAATCAAGTTATTTCTCTTTGCTTTATTTAGACTTAGATAAATTTAAGTGGGTTAACGATACTTTTGGTCATAGCGTGGGCGATTTATTACTGCAAGTGACAGCGCAGCGAATAGTCAGTTGTGTGAGGGGCTCAGATACCGTTGCGCGTTTTGGGGGGGATGAGTTTGTCATCTTACTTGAACGAGTCGATTCAGCACATAATACCCTGCTGGCCGCGCAAAAAATATTGCAAGTATTCGAGCACCCCTTCGAGCTTGCCGAACAGCAGATCCATATTCTGCCGAGTATCGGTATTGCTCTGTATCCAGAGCACGGTGAAAATGAGAAACAGCTTATTTCCTGTGCCGATGCCGCTATGTATAAAGCTAAAAAGAATGGCGGAAATCGAATTGAAATGGGTTATCAAGGATTAAGAAACGTACATGCTGAGCTTCGACCTGAGGCCAATATTCCTGAAAATAAAGCGATGAAGATCATTTAAGCTTGCTTTAGGTAAGCCATTGTAAGTCTTTGAAGAAATAATATGTAAAGAAATGCCCGCAAATGTCACTGACACTTGCGGGCATTATTGTATGGAACTGTTGATGTAATCTTTATATAAAATAAGGCTTTTGATTACAGTTTGAAGCGATTAACTTCCTGCTGCAATGATGCGGCTAAATGGGCGAGCTCTTGAGCTTGGACCATAGACGTTTGTGCCTCAATCGAGAGATTCTCTGACACTTCACGAATCGACTCTGTATTACGGTTGATTTCGCTGGTGACTGAGGTTTGCTCCTCGGCTGCAGTGGCAATTTGGCTCGCCATATCTGAAATATCATTAATGGCTTTGCTGATTTGCAACAGACTTTCACTGGCTGAATTAGCATCGGCCACACTGGTTTCTGCCATTTCATGACTTTGAGTCATAGACTTAACGGCTTTGCCTGCGGTTTGTTGTAGGGTTTCGATCATCGCTTGAATTTCTTGTGTCGATGAATGCGTACGTTGTGACAGTACACGCACCTCATCAGCAACTACAGCGAAGCCACGACCTTGTTCTCCTGCACGTGCCGCCTCAATGGCTGCATTGAGTGCAAGTAAGTTGGTTTGCTCTGCGATGCCACTAATTGTCAACAAAATGCTGTTGATCTTTTGTGAGTGCTCGTTCAGTTCACCGATAATTCGCCCTGCAGTTTCGACTTCACTGGCTAAATTACGGATAGATTGCTGGCTTTGCATTACCTGTTTATGGCCATGGTTTGAAAGTCCGACCGCATTTTGAGCGGTCTGCGCTGTATGCTCAGCATTACTGGCAATTTCCTCGGTGGCGCTGGCCATTTCGGTCACCGCAGTGGCAACCATAGTCACTTCATCTTGCTGTACTTCAATGCGCTGACTGTTATCCGTTGCCGACGCACTACTTCCTTTGGCTTGATATTCCAATTGACCCGCAATCTTGTGCATGCGGGAAATCATACCGTGTAGACGTTCTACAAAGCGGTTAAAACCCGAAGCTAACATACCAATTTCATCGTGACTGTTGGCAGTATGAATGCGCACAGTGAGATCGCCATCGCCTTCGGCAATATCATTGAGTGCTTGGGCAACGCGTTCGAGATCTTTAAATTGGATTTTAAAGATGGCGATTAAAATCAAACCAAACAGCACCAATAGTGCAACACCTACGGCTGACATCCACCAAGCAAGATCGGTTGCCTGTGACATGATTTCTTGCTTATCCATCACGAAAATCAGTGCCCAGTCAGTTGATGGAATTGCCGAAACGTAAACTAATTTAGTGGCACCATCGAGGTTTCGCTCTTCCATCGTATTGGCATTAGTGCGCTGTGATAACCAGTTATTGCTAAAATTACTATCGATTTTAGTGAGTTGTTGAGTATTTAGTTGGCTATTGGGATGACTAATAATGAGCCCTGCATTATCGACCATCAGAGTGTAACCTTTGCCAGGTACTTGGAGGCGCTGCACTGCATCTGTTAACTGATCTATGGTTAAGTTTGCAGCCGCTACGCCTATGAGCTGGCCTGAGCTCATCACAGGTTCTGCTATAGTTACGACTTGTTTTTTCAATGTGGCGCTGACGTAGGGCGCCGTCATGATCATTTTACCCGCCGTTTTAGCATCCATATACCAAGGGCGAACGCGGGGATCATAATTTGCGGTATTCAGCGACGGATCTTGGCGATACATGTTGCCTTGCTCGTCACCATAGTAGGTGAGGGCAAAGTCAACCGCAGTATGCGCTTGCAACAAATGAGGGGTAACGTTGGTACTAGGATCGGCTTCAATTGTTTGCTTTAGGCTCGTAATGGCCATTTTTCTGTCTTGCATCCACTGACCTATGCCGGATGAAAAGGTATTCGCCAGTTGGTCAATTTCATGTTGGGTGTTTTCTAACGCATTATTTCTAATGAAATAACTAGAGATACTTACGAGTACAGCAATAGTGATCAGTACAGCGGAAAGACTGCTAAACAGCAGCCGCGTTTTGAGTGTCGATCGCATAATCTATATCCTTTATATTCCGTTAGCTCTCTAACGTTGTTTTAGTATAGCGGCAGTACGGGGCAAAACATTAAATCATTGAAGAATTATAGTAATAAATTTAGAAGTGACGCCCATAATTTATGAATTTAATAATTACATGATTTTTATATCAATAACGATTGCGTCAGCGGTTGTTTATTTGATGAGCTGATGGAACTTAGTAGACTAAACTGAAGAGATGAATAATATTTTACAGGTGATAAATAACATTGGTTATCGTCAGTAAGCCGTTAAAACACATAAGCTCAAGCTAACAATTTAATTAAATATGTCACTGGTTGTGAGTGTGATTAATTCATTATTCAGAATGCTGGCTTGTTTATATCAAAGGTTAGTGAGCTTAATTTCGCGCGGGTAACATCTTGTGTGCTGGTTCAAGTTTAAGACTCATCTGTAACAGAACATAAAAAAGGGACTCCTAGGAGCCCCTTGTTCATTTTTAAATGACCTAAATATTAGTGAGTCATTTTATTTTTGATCAGCACACAACGCTGCTCTATTTGACGAGTTTCCAGTAGATTACGGCGGGTAAGGTTAGATAGCCCAGTTTGGCGATCAAGTACTTTGTCCAATGCCGCTATGCTAGTGTAATTACAATCGGTTGGGATGAGGAAATGGCTATAATTACGCATAAATACTGGCCCTTTTTTGTCCATATCCATTAAGCTCGCCAGACGCTCTTCCGCTGTAGCTGCGCTTAATAGTTTTTGCTCAGCAGGATAAAGATTTTGCATAATAATCCGCTGTTTGGAGAAAGGCAGGCTGTCTAGATGGACTTTACTTAACCAACGACGTTTTGCGGCCGCTTCAGGGCGGATCACTTGTGCCGCAAGTGCCGCTTTTTCGCCAGAGTCTGAATTATCCTTGGCAGCTTCTTTGGTTAAGCGCTGCAGCGCGTTAGGAAAATCATAGCGATTAAGCTGGGTGATGATTGCCCATCGTAAATCTTGATCTAAGGTTAATCCCTTAATTTTTGTTTCACCGTCAATGAGTTGTGCTAAATGACGTAGTGAATCTCTGTCGCTTGCTAAACTGACATAGGCATTGAACCAGATCCGTTGGAAGTCATTATCGCCTTTATTTTCCATTGCTTTTCTCAGACTCATTTGGCTTAAGCCTTTAATTGCATTTTCAGCGTAGTTTTGCTGAATAGGGGCGATCTGCGCGAGATATTCCTTCGAGCGCAACATGCTATCGATGATCTGACCAACAATTGTGTAGTCCGTCTCAGCAGGCGCGTTAACAAACACTGTGCTTAGGTATTGATCTAAGCTCAATTTACCTTCGCGGACGCTGTCCCACAGACTTTGCCACAGCATAGATCGCAGTAGTGGATCGGAAATATTACTCAGTTGTTGTTTTGCGGTATTAAATGACTTGTCATCAAGCTCGACTTTCACAAAGCCCCAATCATCAAAGTTTGGATAGACTAGGTCTGGGCAGCGCTCACCAATCAGTTGTTTAACTTCAGTACGCTCGCCTTTGTAAGTCACTGGCACTGTAATGTCATTTCGCAGATCAAAGCGACCTTGGGTAAATAAAGCCACTTGGACTTTTTGTTCACGTAATGTGGGTAGCTCTGCGCTTGCAGGGAGCTGCCGTAGGCTAAATTCGCTGATTCGGTTGCCCTCACAACGATATTCCGCCTTGATGGTGTTAACGCCAGCGCTGTAGAGCCATTCTTGAGTCCATGCACTTAAATCGCGGCCAGCGGCTTTCCCTAGGCTATTGATAAAATCGTCTAACTCAGCATTTTGATAACTATATTGTTTTAAATAGTTACTGACGCCACGACGAAACACCATGTCGCCGAGTAAATGGCGTAATTGTTTCAGCGTTGATGCGCCTTTTTGGTAAGTGATAGCATCGATATTGTCGAAGGCGTTCTGAGTCGTTGCTACGGGTACTTCAATGGGGTGCGTGGTGACTAAGCTGTCTTGCTCATAGGCTTTTTGCTTACCTTTAGCGTAGAAGGTACGCCAAGCATTAGTGAACTCTGTGGCTTCTTGAGTCGCAAGTGTGCCCATAAATGAAGCAAAACTTTCATTTAACCACAAGCCGTTCCACCATTTCATGGTGACGAGATCGCCAAACCACTGGTGCGCCATTTCGTGCATGATCACGCCCGCAAGATTTTGCTTCTGATCCGCTGTCATAGCCGCTTTATGAAGGAAGATATCTTCGGAAAAGGTCACTGCGCCCGCGTTTTCCATTGCGCCATAAAGGAAGTCTGGCACTAGAATTTGATCGTATTTCTTAAAGGGGTAAGGAATACCAAAGTAATTATCGAAAAAAGTTAACCCTTGTTTTGTATAGGTAAACCAATCTTGCTCCGTGACTTGATTAGCAACGGATTGACGGGCGAACAGGCGCATAGGATAGCGGCCTGAGTTGTCTTGCCACATGTGATAAGGGCCCGCGTGCATCGAAAAGTTATATGGGCTTAGCTTAGGAGTTTGTGGGAAAGTCCAACGATTGTAAGCACCCGCTGGGGTGATTTGGCTTTCACGCATCGAGCTAATGACTTGCCAGTCTTTGGGCGCTGTTACCGTAATTTGATAGTTAGCCTTGAGATCCGGTTGGTCGAATACTGCGAACATCTGCTGAGCAGCAGCGGGTTCAAAATGAGAGTAGAGGTAGACCTTGCCATCGATTGGATCTTTAAAACGGTGTAAACCTTCACCATTGGTGCTGTGGGCACGGCTAAATTGCACTTCAATGGTATTTTCACCTGAGGTGAGCAAACGCGTATTTAAGCTGATGTAAGCGCCATTGTAATTGGGGTATACGGCGGTACCGTTGATGATAAAGCGTTTTATCTGCGCCTTGTTTAAATCTAAGCTCAGTTGTTTTGGCACTTCACTTAATTGAAATGTCACTTTGGAGGTGGCTGAAAACTCGGCGTCCCCTGTGAGCTGAAAATCCAAGTCATAGTGAATATCGGAGATGACCTGCGAGCGAAGCGCAGCCTGATATTGGCTAATATAAGCGCTAGCATCACGTGGACCCGTATTGAGTGTACTTTGGGTTGCACACGACATTAATGTGCCGCAGGTAAGGGCAACGAGACTGGCTTTAAACAAGTTCACAACTTAAATCCTTCAACGATTTGTTTTGTTTTCTGCTTGGATGTTTGCATTCAATATCGTGTGTGTAGGTTTGCCTTTGTGGCAAATTATCCCTCGCGCCAGCGCCAATTTTGAGCATCATCATCGCAGTGTATTTTGGCCGAGTACACTACCTTATTTACCTTGGATTACCAATGTTAAAAATGTAAAAAAAAGCCAGCGTTAACGCTGGCTTCTTGAGATTACTGTTTGGCAGAATTAAGTGCCAATAGGACAATTACATGCCTAAGAAAGACTTAGACTTCATCTTACGGATTTCTTTTTCATCAGACCATTCGATAAGGCCTGTTTCTAAATCCATTAAACGCATTGTCATCTTATAGTAGACGTCTTTAGTGCTACCGTCTTGCTTCACTATGCTAGATAAATTGCCATATAACATGTATTGAGCGCCAATTTGACGACCAAACTTGATGGCGGTTGATGGGTCAACCATGCCAGTGTTGTTTTGGTAATCCAGTTGTTTACGGACTGAATCTACTTTAGTCATGTCGATAAAACGGAACTTGCCTGAGCGCAATAATTTGTTACTGATAGAGTCAGTGACAGACTCAGTGTCGATATGTTCTGAGGTTTTGTTTTTGATGCTATCAACAAATAAAATCGGGCGGTCATTGGCTGTTATTGCCACGATAGGAGGGAAAGTCATCATGCTATCCACCATCTTGGCTGCAATAGCTTGTAGATCCGTCGAGCCAAAGTTCTCATTGACGGTTTCAACTTCTGTGGCATCGCCATATTCGACTTTAGATTGACATGCAGCTAGACCCATAACGGCAGCCAGTACAAAAATCAGTTTAAATTGTTTCATAGTCAGTTCCATTTTGTGATTGTATAAACTTAATGACACACGTCTTATTCAAATACCACAACCGCTAGGCTAAATGATTATTGAATAAATTCGGGTGTAATTACCAGTATCAATTGCCCAGACTAAGGTGGTTTTGCCTGCTGCAACATCAATTTTAGCCGGTGGCGCTTTGTCTAACTGCAAAGTGTATTCACCTGCACTCAAATAACGCCGCCCGATCTGTGCTTGTTTAGGGAGCGTCAGCCAACTACGACGATCCGCTTGTTCTGTTACTACGTTAAAAATCTGCATCGCTATACTGCCAATATCGGCAGCATTGTTCCCTGGTTTGCCACTCTTCTCAATCTGATAGGCCATCTCAGATTTAGCATAGACCCTAGCGACTTGGCGAACTAGCGTCGCGGGCAGATCTTCCTTGAGTGCTGTGATGGCTAAGGCATCGATATTGGCAATAGGTTCAGTTTTCAGCACTGTACCTAAACCTTGCACTTGCGTCTCTGGCACAAAAGTATTGTTTGGCATGTAGGTAGCGAGTGACACTGTCTGCCAGTTACCATGGATAGTAAAAGGTACAGTGAGAGCTTGTTTTGCAGGCACAAAGCCGCGCTCGACCATCAAAATTACTTGGCCATCTTTGGGATTGGGCAACTTAGCATCGCCCCAACGGCGCTTAAACTCATCATATTGTGGCATGCCGAGTTGCTTGGCGAGGCGGACCAGATCTTGCTGTAAATAGGTGTTATCTGGAGTGATTTGTGCTGCTTTACGATAATCGATATAGGCATCGTTCGGCTCACCCAGCACTTCGTGCAGTACACCAGTCGTGTAATAACTGTAAGCGTTTAAGAAAGAACTGGTGACTGTGCCCGCGGCTTGTCCTAGTTTATTAACCTCGGCATCTATGGTGCCGTTTGCCATGGCTTGAACTGACTTTTGTGATTTTTGATAGCGTTCTTGCTCGCTGCTCTGTAGTTCGTTACTGCGACGAACTTCGACTAAAGCCCCCTGATAGTCGCCACTAAACAAATAGTTAAGAGCTTGGTATTGGTGCAGCATAATGCGTTCATACCCAGGGCCTCGGTATGGAATCGCATTGTCGTTTAACACTAAGCTGCTGGCTGTTGCGCCAATGTCACTAACGCTGACTTTGGCCTTATCATCAAAGGCGGTATAAGCATCTACTGCTTGCTGATAATATTTTTTACTGGCAGCGAAATCGCCGGCGACTTGAGCAATTCGTCCCGCTTCTTGGGCATAGAGTAAGCCGTCATTGCCATTGATATTACTGGCAAGTTTGTCGATATCGGCCATGGGAGTCGCACTATTAAGCTCTTGTTTGAGTGGTTCGATCTGCGCAGGATAATTAATGAAAATACTGTTATAAGCGCAGCCCGATAAGTTTAAAACCAATCCCATTGCCAAGGTTGGTGCAATAAATGCGCGAGAAAAAGGTGTAACGAAGGACAGTTTCATTATTGCGCTTCACCTTTTTTGATGGATTGGGCTGAAATCGCCTGAGTCTGTTCTGGCATAAGTGAACGCTCGAGTAATGTGATCCCTTGAAGGTGATCAAATTCATGTTGAAAAATCCGTGCAATAAAGCCCGTTAATTCGGTTTGTTGCCACTCGCCTTGTAAATTTTGATAGCGTACTTCAATGGCTTGATGTCTTTGTATCGTAAATCTTTGCCCCGGTACAGATAAGCAGCCTTCTTCTCCGCTGACCAACTCGCTTGATGCATTAATGATTTGCGGATTAACCACGACCACAGGCGCCATATTAGGCGCGTCGGGATAACGCTCATTAGGGCGAGAAGCCATAATAAATAAGGCTAAAGGGCTGTGAACTTGGGGGGCTGCGATACCAACGCCATTGGCAGCGTCCATGCTGGCAGACATTTGCTCGGCAAGATGCACGAGCTCGGCATCGAAATGGTGCACTGTGATTGCAGTCTGCCTTAGAATGGGTTCACCCACTAACGCTATGGGTAATAGAGTTGGGGTTTCTTTTGGCATTAAATGTTTAAACATCGCATTCCCTGGATATTTTGCAGTAACTGTTTTTTAATCAAAGTTAACATCTAAAGCGTCAGTGTTAATAATGTGGTGGTGGCGTTTCTTCAGCCTGAGTCGCCATATTACTCGGTTCCATATCCTGCAACTTACCAATTAACATGTGAATTTGGTGTTGCTGGTGAGCCACCAGTCGATTCAATTTGATGACTTCTTGGTTTAATTCTTCGACTGTGAGCTCTTGAAAAGCCAATTTGGTTTCTAGATCTTCAATCTGTGCTTGTACGCCTTGCATGGCTAACCTCTATTTCTGCCAAGTTTCAACTAAGCCTTGGCTACTGATACTAACGACTTTATTGGTATCTCGAATTGCCACAGAGTATACAACGGCTCCTCGATTTTGGCTGTTTTTAGTGAGTGCAACCTGCCATTTTTCAATTTGTTTACCCGAGTCACGTTGCCAGAGTATAACTTCCCGCGCTGGCGTACCTGTTAATAGCTGGCTGTCTTGTTTGATAAACCTCACCGCTGAAAAGTTCATTTGGCGACGGGTAATATCCAGCTTATTTAACAGCTTACCGCTTGTGTTATCCCAGATTTTTGCTTCATCTGTGCTGCCATTGGTAAAACTTAAACTACCACTGTCGTTGAGTGCCACTTTGGTTATACGGCTGCCGAGTGTCCACGTATGAAGCGGTTGGCCAGTTTGTGCCTGCCAGAGAATCGCCTGCATATCATTTGACCCCGTTAATGCTAATCGGCCATCAGCAGAGAGGGCTACACTATTGACGCGCTCTTTATGTCCAAGAAACTTGATTAAGGCAGATTTTTCGGCATTAAGCGACATGACTGAACCATCATTTAAACCAATAAGTAGTGCGCCATTATCGGCTACCGCGACACTTTCACCGGATGAAGGTAAGGACCACCAGCCCAAAGGCTTACCGTCGGCTATTTTCCACATAGCAACTGAATCTCGGCTTAACGATGCTGCAAATATCCCGTTGGGAGAAATCGCCGTACCTGTGACGCCAGTATTAATATCGCCATGTATCCATTGGTATTTGAGGGTATGGGTGCTGAGATCCCAACATTGAACTCCACTACTTTGAGTGGCAACTAAGGCGAATTGCCCATTACTTGATAGGCTCGCGCTATAGCTGGGCTCTGTTGTGAGAACACTGATATCTTCTGCTTTGGGGTGGCAAGCGATTAGAAAAACTGTGCAAATTACCAGCAGTAGATTTTTCTTCATGAACTTGCTCCCTAAGTTGTTGTCTTTAGACTTGATCAAGTGACATTAATCACTGTTAACCCATAAAGAATCTAGTTGGTATAACCGAGATAACTAGTATAAAGTTGTCACGCTTAGGTTATTGTAACCGCTTGAGGATGCTGAGGAAGCTTTAATGAAATCGATTTATAAATTATCGTTAGTTGCATTGGCTATTATTGGCCTATCTGCTTGTAATCAAGAAGAAAAAGCAGCTACGAGTACAAATGTTGAATTAACGACTGAAGCTCAAAAAGAAGCTTACAGTGTAGGCGCTTCAATCGGTCGTTATATGTCTGGCCATATCAAAGAGCAAGAAGAATTAGGCCTGCCAGTTGATCGCACTCTGATCGTCACTGGTTTCACTAATGGTCTGAATGACCAATTAAGTTTAACCGAAGAAGAAATGCAAACCATTCTTCAAGGTCTAGATAAAAAGTTAAACGATAAACGTCAGGAACAAGCAACAGCGATTTCTGCGAAAAATATCGAAGATGGTAAAAAATTCCTTGAAGAAAACAAGGTTAAGCCTGGTGTAGTGACAACTGAGTCTGGCTTACAATATGAAGTATTAACTCCAGGCACGGGTGAAAAGCCTGCCGCAGAAGACACTGTAGAAGTGGATTATGTCGGTACTTTACTTGATGGTACTGAGTTTGATAGTTCTTATAAACGCGGCGAAGCGGCTAAGTTCCCTTTGAATCGCGTTATTCCAGGTTGGACTGAAGGCGTGCAATTAATGCCTGTTGGCGCTAAGTACAAGTTTGTGATCCCATCAGAATTAGCCTATGGCGTACGTGATACTGGTACTATTCCACCAAACTCTACGTTGATTTTCGAAGTTGAGTTGAAATCAATCGAGAAAGCTTCTGCGGCGCCAGTAGCTGAACCTGCTAAAAAGTAATTGATTAGCTGCGACGTGTAATACGCCGCAATTGAAAATACCGCTCCTAAATGAGCGGTATTTTTTTGTCTGTAAATTCGCATTATTGTTTTAATATTTAGCTCACTATCTTACAGCCGTTGGTTCTCAGACTGGCTCTGTGTTTCATTTTTATACCCATCATCAACATTAATCTGCTGCAATAACCAAGGGTATAAATCATCCACTTTAGCAGTTTGACTGTTATATTTATTTCAAAATAATGAATGCTAAATTAAGTTTTAATTATATCCATTACCTTTTAAGGACCCGTGTTCCTTATATTTTATTGGGTATCGCATACCGAATAATATCATCAAAATATCACATTAAAATATTGATTATTATTTAAGCAGGATGCCAAATGCTTTGAGCTTATGTGTATTGCTCTTACTGTTTGTTTTTACATGGCTAATACTTTTGATT
>NZ_JAGTUL010000034.1:0-43672 GCF_018224605.1 Shewanella sp. M16
ATAAAATACATCATCAAATAGCCCGTGCCTAAGGCTAAAATCACCGCGACTACATTCTCCGTATACAGGCGGTAAGCGTAGAAAGTACCGACCAGTACTGCGATACCAGCAAGGCGAATAAGTAGACTTTGAGTAAAGTAGCCATGAGCTTTGATATAAGCAAGCTGGTAGCCATTGAGCATCATAAATATAAAAAACATGGAGAAATGCATTAATACTGGGGCCGCTTTAATGTATTGCTCGGGGAATAACCAAGCGACTAACGGCTTGCTCGCAAAGACCATAACGACAAAAAAAATACCGCTGATCCACAAAGAAACTTTTGTCAGCCATGACTTAATTTGTTGCACTTCGTCAAAGCGTTTTTCTCGTACGCACACTGCGACTTCGGGCAGCACAAAACGGTAGATGGGAAAGACAAAAAGCAGGGTGAGGTAAGTGATCATCGGCCGCACCACCACTTGGAAATCACCCAGTTCATCTATGCTGAAATAGGCAATAGTCAGCAGTACGGTGATGTAAATCATCAAGATACTGGCACCCGCTTCCATGGACGCCGTCAGGCTTTTCTTCATAAAACTGCGTAAACCCGTATCAAAATGCACTGCACTTAAGGGCGGAGTGGCAATATCTTTGCGCCGTTTTAAGTACATATATAAGGCAACGATGAGCGATGACAGTGTCATGCTGTAAAAGAGTGATGCAATGGCGGTTTGTTTTAAGCCATAGAAACATAATAAAAAGCTAGTCACTTGCGCGAGCGGCTCTAACCAAGTGACTCTATTGGAGATGGCATATAGCCGGTACATGGCAATTTGATTGGTAAAATAGACCTTGAGCCCCATACTCAGAATAATCCCAACCAATTGAAAATATTCTACATTAAGATGCAATTTGTGCTTGATATAGGGTAAAACTAAGCCCCATGTCAGTAATACCATAGCGATCAAGCTGTAGCGGAATATATTGGTGATATCCACATCTTGCTTGGTCTGGGAGTAGGTCACCACCATAGAGGAGCGAAATCCCGTCATTAGGATTAGCGACAGTGAGATAATGTCGATCACTGTGTGATAGAGCGCTAGATCGGCTTTGGCAACCCATTGTGCTAGCCAGAGTTTAAATAGAAATCCCACAGAAATACTGGCGAGTGATGCCCAGAACCCCGCAATAATTGCCTGCTTAACCCGTTGAAGTGAGGTGTTTTCCATTATCAAAAATCCAGCGTTAGTCTACGGTCATTATCGGGATGCTATGAATTCAATTAAGATTTTGCCTTAGCCGCATGAGTATTTTTAGGTGACACTTATCTTGTTCTGTTCGATATCTTTTCACCCTGCATGAGTCTAGCATTTAGCCAATTTACGACCAATAGCCAGATAGTAAAGATATGATAAATATCAATATGTTGCTTTATTGTAAGTTAGAACGTTATTGAATGAGGACTGGGGTGATAAATTGTCTTACAGACAACGTTTTTTGATAGATGAAAGCAGTATTAAGCAGTACTCAACGCCCAGATAAGCGCTGGGCGTAGTTGTAAAAGTGTCAGTTATAAATGCCATTTTGCCATGGGAAGTTAATCGGTAATGATATTGACGATATCGAGGATTTTACGGCTGTTATTATCGAGTTTGATTAGTGCACCTTCGACTTGAATGCTAATGATGCCATCTCTGTCTAAGGGCACTACGATGCGGCCGCGATCATAAATATCATGCTCAAGCACATCACCACGGTGGAGTTTTTTCTGCCAACCGGGTGGCAGTGGCTGACCTTGGTCAACTTTTTTCTGTAATCCCGGCGGTAGACTTTTATCCTTTTTGTGGTGCTCATGGTCATCTTTAGCAAAGGTTGAGATGGACATCGTTAAGCTGAGGACAAGTCCTGTGATTACCACTGAGGTCAATTTATTCATCTGTACTCCTAAGGGGCATTGAGTTGATGTTGTGTCCAATGCTGGATGTGGCCAACAATAGGCGATGCGAAATGAACTATAGCTGAACGTTCTAGCTCAAGAGTGCTTTCTAGCGGGTTAACATGAGTACAGCTTGCCATTGTTCGGCGGTCACAGGTTGGATACTGAGTCTTGACCCCTTAGCCACTAAATACATGTCCGCCAGTTGGGGTAAACTTTTTATCAAACTTAAGGGAATAATCTCGTTAAATTTTTCGACAAAGCGGATATCCACTCGCAGCCATCTTGGTTTGGTTGGATCTGACTTAGGGTCGAAATACTTCGATTCTGGATCGAAGGCCGTGCTGTCGGGATACGCATTGGTCACAACTTCAGCGATACCGACAATACCGGGCACTTTGCAGCTTGAATGGTAAAAAAATACCTTGTCGCCAATCTGCATCTCATCGCGCATAAAGTTACGCGCCTGATAGTTACGGATCCCATGCCAAGCTTCAGTTTGGTTAGGGCAAGCCTTAAGATCATCTATGCTGAATTCGTCGGGTTCCGATTTCATAAGCCAGTAGTTCATCTTGTTTCCTTTACTCATAGTTGCCGTTAAGCGCTTCAATACCGCTGAGTTTATCTGAATTTTGTCGAATACCCCAGTTCGTCACCCATATCAAATATTGTGAGTTTGATTAAGTTTCCGTTCAGATAAGGTGGCTTAGCCTGTTGACAGCAATCTTATTTGGTATGCCTTATGCAAATTCGTGTTTATAAGGCAAAGCGTCAAATTCGATCTCGGTTTGTGACTGGTGTCGTACAAGTTGTGGCAGCAGAGGCAACCAAAACCTGTGAGGTGTGTTATGGGGACTTCAACAATGACATCCGATTGTGGCTTATACACTAAATATCTTAAGGATTTTACGGCGGGTGATGTGATATTAAGTCATGAGCGAATGCTGGAATTTATTAATGACCTGACAACGCAAGGTTGGTTATTGGCTAATTTCACTTGGGACTATTGGTATAACAACAGTTACTTAGTCGATAAACCAGCCTATATTCGTGATGCGAGCATCGCACAATGTAAGTTGCTGTTGACGGCCATGACGCGACTCGAGGTTTTTAGCCCCGGCGTGTTAGAAAATATGCGTCGCCAAGGGGTGTTACTGGCTATTGTTGAGCGGTTACAAAGCTTAAAAGTGCCTAAGTCGAGTACTCATTTTGAGTTTATCAGCCGTTAGCACTGGGCTTTAATGGATTGTTATCTAATCGTTTGTCTTACTCTTTAGTCTAATAAAGTGCTTTTTTACTTGTGACATGATCCGTGGATTGGTTAGTTTGGACCTCGCTAACCATAATAATAAATGCACGGAGGCCTTAATGTCAGTTCCTACAAGCCAAGTTATAAGCCCGCTCAATGTTAGCGAGTTTAGAGGCGAGTCATCACCGAAACTCGTTGAGAAAACCATAGGTCAATATCTTGATGAGATTGCGGCAACGTATCCCGACCAATTAGCTGTCGTCGTACACCATCAACATATCCGCTGGAATTACCGCCAATATCTTGCCCAAATCGATGCGCTCGCCACTGGACTCTTAAAACTCGGCATTAAGTCTGGTGATAGGGTTGGGATTTGGTCGCCTAACAATATCGAGTGGTGTTTAACTCAATATGCGACCGCTAAAATTGGCGCCATCATGGTGTGTATTAATCCTGCGTATCGTCCTGAAGAGTTGCAATACGCGCTGAGTAACGTGGGTTGTCGCGCGGTAATTTGTGCTGATAAGTTTAAATCCAGCAATTATCTTGAGATGCTATATGAATTGGCGCCTGAGCTAACTTTTTGCCCAGCGGGTAAATTACAAGCTAAAGCCGTACCTGAGCTTGAATTTGTGATCCGTATGGGCGCAGAGAAATCCGTCGGTATGTTGAATTTTGATGACTTGATCGTTGATGTGACCGCCGCTGACAGGATAATGCTCAAGAGTATTGCTAAGGAATTAAGCCCGTACGATGCGATTAATATCCAGTTTACCTCTGGCACGACGGGCAGCCCGAAAGGTGCGACCTTATCCCATCATAACATATTGAATAATGGCTATTTAGTCGCAGAGGCGATGAAGTTTACCTGTCACGATAAACTCTGTATTCCAGTGCCTTTATACCATTGTTTTGGCATGGTACTCGGCAGTTTAGTCTGCTTAGCCAAAGGCGCAACTGCTGTGTTCCCCGGAGAATCCTTCGATCCACTGACGACATTGCAAGTGATTGAGCAAGAGCGTTGCACTGCTTTGCATGGCGTACCGACCATGTTTATTGCCGAGTTGGAACACCCAGAGTTTGCTCGTTTTGATTTGAGTTCCTTACGTACCGGTGTGATGGCGGGGGCAACTTGTCCTGAAGAAGTGATGCGACGTGTACAAAACCTGATGTATATGAAGGAAGTACTGATTGGTTATGGTCAGACAGAATGCAGTCCGCTCAATCACATTACTGAAATCGACTCACCCGTAGAGAAACGCGTTCTCACCGTTGGCCGTGCTTTACCCCATACCGAAGTGAAAATTGTCGATGAATTTGGCGAAGTGCTGCCAATTAATCAACCCGGCGAAGTCTGTAGTCGTGGTTATTGCATTATGCAGTGTTATTGGAATGATCCTGAGAAAACGGCGGCAACCATAGACAGTCAAGGTTGGCTACATTCGGGCGATATTGGCCAAATGGATGAGCAAGGTTATGTGCAAATTGTGGGGCGCATTAAAGATATGATTATTCGTGGCGGCGAGAATATTTATCCCCGTGAGATTGAAGAGAAACTTTACACCCATAAAGATGTGCAGGATGCGGCGGTCTTTGGCGTTCAAAGCGATAAATACGGCGAGGAGGTGTGTGCTTGGATTAAAGTCCGCTCAGGCTCCGCGATTACAGAGGCAGATATTCGTCATTTTCTCACCGAGAAATTCGCCTACTTTAAAGTGCCGCGTTATATCAAGTTTGTGGATCAGTATCCAATGACAGTGACGGGAAAAATTCAGAAATTCAAAATGCGCGAGCTGATGTATCAAGAGTTATATGAAGATATTAATGCTTAAGTGATGTGATTTTGCGAGTGTGCTTTTTTGACTTCCAAGCCGCGCAATGCGGCTTGAATTTTATTCTATCTAGCTATTTCGGTTAGCAGATAAACGAACAAGCTAATTGGCTAATGAAAAAGTTGGCGAGTCATACCATCAAGTCAAGCTGCATGTTGAGTTAGCTTTTGCTGCTAATGTCGTTATTCTAATTGTAACAAAACTTCACTTCCCCGCTGTGGCTTGATGGCTATACTAAAACTAGTCATAAAATCTAACCAGTCATAAAATCTCGGCAGATAAAAACGAAAGCGTTAAGTTGTCGATGATGTAGTCGTAAATCCATGTAGGCAAAGGAGTACTAAATGGTTCGATGGCGTTCAATGCTCCTTGTGTATTGTCTTTCCTTTATGGGATTGAGCGTAGCTAAAGCGGATACCTTAATGCTCACTTCTTTACTTTGGCCGCCTTATTCAGGAGAGCAATTAACGGAGCAGGGTGCCAGTATTGCCGTGGTACGGGCGGCGCTGAACGTTATGGGACATCAGTTAAAAGTGGATTTTTATCCGTGGAGCCGCGCTGTCAAACTTACGACTATGCCGAACTCTGACTACATAGGTTATTTTCCTGAATACTATGTAGAAACTGAAAAGTTTATTTTTTCAAAACCGATTGGCGAAAGTCCATTGGGGCTGGTGGAGCAAAAGTCCCATCCAGTAAGTTGGAATTATATTGAAGATCTTAATCGCTATACCTTAGGTGTGGTGAAAGATTATGTGAATACTCAGGCCTTAGATCGCATGATCGTTTCCGGTGTACAGCGGACTGAAGCTGTGACTTCGGATGAGCATAATGTCAAAAAAGTTGCCGCAGGTCGGATTGATGCCGCGGTGATTGATGTCAACGTTTTGCACTATTTACTCAAGCAAAAGCCCTTACAGCCGCTGGCGACAAAGTTGCAAATCAATCGGCAAATTTTGGCGAATAAGCAGCTCTATATCGCGTTTCGTAATACAGAAGAGGGACGGCGTTGGCGAGATATTGTTGACCAAGGTTTAGCGCAGGTTGACGTAGAAACCATCATTGGAGAGCTACTTTATCGTGAAGACTAATGTAGGGTTTTAGGATAGCTTATTCTTTGTTTTACTCGCTATTTTTCCGCCTATTTCCCCGTAAAGTCACTTCTGATATGCAGTTTGTCATCATTTTGTCTTTGTTCACTATTAGTATCACTTTAACGGCATGAGTTGTTCTCTCATTTTATTGATTAAGGTGACATGAAGAAACTTCCTTTTGAGCTTCCATTTGAGTTAGATACGCTGCAGCAACTCATTGATACTCATCATCTTAAGTTGGATTATCAGATCCTTGCCGACATTCCATTCCGCCAAGAGCATTTCCCCCTTTACAGTGTTGAGTTAGGTGGTACAGATGCGCCTTGTCCGACAGTGCTCTTTGTGGGTGGCGTGCATGGGGTTGAACGTATTGGATCTCAAGTTATTTTGGCATTGTTAAACAGTTTATTGCAGCGGCTTGTTTGGGATAAACATCTACAACAGATGTTAACGGGTCTGCGGTTAGCTTTTGTACCTGTAGTGAATCCTGTTGGGTTATTCATGGGAACGCGGGGCAATGGTAATCAAGTGGATTTGATGCGTAACGCTCCGATAGAATCCCGTGAAAAAGTGTCCTTTATGGTGGGAGGACAGCGTATATCGTCACGGCTGCCCTGGTATCGCGGTATTGGGGGAATGGAGCTGGAAACTGCGGGCTTAGTTGCCTATGTACAACAACTGTTGAGTCGCAGCACAAGTTTGATTTCGCTCGATGCCCACTCGGGATTTGGCTTGAGTGATCATATCTGGTTCCCCTACGCCCATACCCGTACCGCCTTCGAAAATGCCAATTATATTTTTCATCTAAAACAATTATTTGAACAGAGTTATCCCCATCACGGCCATTATCGGTTGGCGCCGCAGAGCCAGTTTTATCGCACTCATGGTGATATTTGGGATTATCTCTATCGCCAGCACCAAGTGGCTGATCCTTCTGCTCAGGTGCCATTTTTACCTTTGACATTAGAGATGGGATCTTGGGCATGGATAAAGAAGAATCCTAGACAAATATTTAATTTTGCTGGCTTTTTTAATCCACAAAAAACACATCGTCACCACAGGATTTTACGCAGGCATACAGTACTCATGCAATTTATGATGGAAGCGGCCTATGCCCAATCGTTAGAGCAGTTAACACCTGAACGTTTGGCTGAGCTGACAGAGTGCGCACGGCATTATTGGTATCGGGAGTCTCAGTCATGACCACTTGGGTGTTATTAAGGGGATTAATGCGTGATCAGCGCCATTGGAATGGTTTCGATCAGCGTCTGCGACAAAAGGGATTGCGAGTGCTGACACTGGATCTTCCGGGCAATGGGACGCTATCCCACGAATTAAGTCCGCTTAAGATTGCCGATTATGCCCATGCCGTGTGGCAGCAATTGGATGAGCAGGTACAGGAAGGGGAGACTATTTATCTCCTCGGCTTGTCTATGGGCGGTATGTTGGCGCTGGAAATGGCATGCCAGCGACCTTGGCAGATAAGGCATGTCTTTGTATTAAACAGCAGTGCGGCTAATTTATCGTCTTGGTATCAAAGATTTAACCCGCTGAATACATTGAAGGCTTTTTTCATGCGGGCTCGGGGTAACGCTTTACATCCAATCGAGTCGACTATAGTGCGTTTAACCAGTTTTCGTCATCGGCGAGACCGAGATTTAATTGTCAAGTGGAGTGAGTTTCGCCGCGATACCACACCAAGTCGACGCAATGTATGGCGACAACTTTGGGCGGCTTTTCAATACCAATGTCCATTGACAGTGGAAGTGCCGATAACTGTGCTCTGCGGTGACCGTGATGCGCTGGTCAGTATGGCATCGAGTAAGGCGTTAGCACGGCATTTTGACACCGATTTGATTGTACTCGCGTATTGTGGTCACGATGCTGCTATAGATGCACCCGCAAAACTGGCGCATTATCTGTTGGACATTGTGGGGGCGACTAAGCCGCAAGTGCAGTTTTCTGCGGATAGTGAGCCTGCCAATACTCAATATGATTGCAACGATTTATTGGAGGAAGAAATAGCCTTAAACGAAGTGATATTTGTTGTATGGGATGACAAAGCGCTATCCACTCTTGAAACCAAATAATCGAGAGTGAATAGCGCAGTTAACACATTGTCTTATTAAGCTTTAGCCACTACGGTTTGGCCTATCGGTGTGAGGCTGAGTAAAGCTAACTTAAGATGCTGTATCCCAAAGGGAATACCGATAATCGTCACAAAACAAGCTAAGGCGTGGACCAAATGCCCTATGGCTAACCAGATCCCAAACAGTAAGAACCAAATGATATTTCCTACCATGCCTAATGCACCTGTGCCCAAGTCTTCACGTCCAGTTAAGTGGCGACGGTTCATTTGTTCTTGGCCGAAGGGCCAAAAGGTCATTTCGCCGATAACAAAACAGGCGCGGCCGAAGGGAATACCAATGATACTGATAAAACACAGGATACCTGCGAGCCACCAAGCGAGTCCCATTACAAATCCGCCGAGTACAAACCAAGCTATGTTGAATATTAAGCGTAATACAGCCATTGAAAGCTCCTTATGTTTACCCTGTTAGCCTTTATCGTTAGCTTCGATAAATTGAATATATGTCAATGTCTAAGCGATAACTATGCCAACTATTTAAATTATGCATAATCAATGGGTTAATTATATGTATTCGAGATTCATGTGTCATTTTCACTAGTTTTTCGCCAAATTGATAATTTCTTAAGGGCGTAACAGGAAGGGCGGAGTTACACTAGCCTTCCCTTAACTGGTTTAAAAACCAGAGAATTTAATCGTTTGAGTAGCTTGATGTTTGCAAATTCCCCTGTTGATACATTTGCCTTTGCTGGCAGAGACATTTTCCTAAAACGTGATGATTTACTGCATCCGGCGTTTAGTGGCAATAAAGCTCGCAAATTCGGCTATTTTTTAGATCATGAGTTTGCAGGCATCAGCAAGGTGATAGGTCACGGCTCGCCATTAGCTAACTCACTGTATTCATTGTCAGAATTAGCAAAGATGAAAGGCTGGCAGTGTGATTTTTATGTAGATCATATTGCCAGTCAAGTGGTTAAACATCCCACGGGCAATTACGCTGCCGCTTTAGCGAATGGCGCTAATATTATCGATTTAAGTGTGTTAATAGCACAAAAGCAGGCGTGCACTCAGTCGCAATCTGAACCTCACGTTTTGTCAAATCTTAATGCTAGGCCTGACCCTACAGCGCAAGTGGGCGATATGCGACTGAGTTGCCAAGATTATATCGAGGCTCAAGTACTCGTGAATGAGCCGACGGCGCTTTTTATTCCTGAGGGGGGTCGTTGTGCTTACGCTGAATACGGGGTAAATAGATTGGCGCAAGAGATAGTACAGTTTGCGAAGGCGAATGGATTGGTTGATTTAACGGTGTTTTTACCTTCGGGGACGGGAACGACAGCGTTATTTTTAAATCAGTATTTTATCCGTCAGCAAACGGATATTCGCGTCGTGACTTGTGCCGTTGTCGGTGGCGATGATTATTTGCGCTTGCAATTTTCGTTGCTTAATACCAATACCAGTGAGCATCCACAGATTGTTAATGTCGGCAAGAAATATCATTTTGGTAAACTTTATCCGGAATTTTATGCCATGTGGCAGCGGGTCTGCGCCTCAGGCGTGCAGTTTGAATTACTCTACGATCCCTTAGGTTTTATTGTGCTTGAAGATTATTTACAACGTAGTGAACCAGGTCATGTGATGTATTTGCATCAAGGCGGATTATTGGGGAACGAGACCATGTTGCCGCGTTATCAGCGTAAATTTGGCCAAAGTAGCTATGCCCACGGTGCCAGATATTTACTTAGTGACGCTAAGACATAATGTGTTTGAAGCTGTGTCATGCCTAAGTTAAGCTTATGACATTGAATGATGGGGAATACTCATGACTGAAGCGGAATATCTTGCCAATTACGATCCTAAGGTTTTTAAGGCTCAGCTACTGACAGTAGATGCTGTATTGTTTACCTATCACGATCAGCAGCTTAAAGTACTCCTAGTACAACGCTCAAATCATCCATTTTTAGGTTTATGGGGATTACCTGGAGGGTTTATCGATGAAAATTGCGATCAATCCCTTGAGCAAACTGTATTACGTAAACTGCATGAGAAAACCGCGGTAGTGCCACCTTATATTGAGCAGCTATGCACTGTGGGTAATCGTGGTCGCGATGTAAGAGGCTGGTCTGTGACTGTGTGTTATACCGCCTTGATGAGTTATCAAGCTTGCCAAATTCAGATTGATTCAGTGAGTGATGTTAAGTGGTGGCCATTAGCAGATGTGTTGCAGATGCCCTTGGCGTTTGATCATCTGCAGTTAATTGAGCAAGCGCGGGAACGCTTAACACAAAAAGCCTTATATTCTTTAGTGCCAGGATTTGCACTGTCTGAACCTTTTACCTTGCCAGAACTGCAGCATGTACATGAGGTTTTACTGGGCAAGCCTATCCAAGGTAAATCTTTTCGTCGGCGGGTTGAACAGGCCGATTTATTGATCGATACCGGATTAAAGCGCACCGAACGGGGTCGTCCTGCTAATTTATACCGCTTGAAACCCAATACCGCATCGTATCGCTTCTTAAGAAATTTAGAATGTTGATCACAGTGAATGTGGATTTAAGCCAGATATTCGCCTTGCTCAATATGAGTTACGGCGACTGCTTATGCCTTATTCATGGTGACTTTGAATCAGTAAAGGCTGTTTAATTACTGATTTTGCCTTAATGTCTCCGGTTCTTGTATTACTCGATACCCATGTTGTGGCTTCTTAGTTGTCGCGCCTATCAATCGTGTCTAAAGGACACTATATGCCATTTAAGCATAACATTTCAGGTTGCTCCGTCTGAAATAGTCTAAAAATCAACTTTACACAATAATGTCTTTAAGACACTATTCTTCATGTAGACAACAAGAGCGCCGTCAATTTCGGCAATCTTGCCACAGACAGGAGGTTACTATGTCTCAACGTATTCAGACGTCTCAAGATGCTTCTCACGCTCAACGCTTGCAAGCCGATTTTTATCGGTTACCCGCAGCTAGCGATGAGACTCACTACCGTTTATTTCAATTTGGTGCGGGGGAAAACCATGTTCAACTACTTGTTCCTCCTGCTAAACGAGTAACGATCTTTTTCAGTTATCGGGGCGATCATTCCATCATGCAGCTCTTGTTGTTAACTGATGCATTGCGTCGCAGTGGGGCCGAGCAAATTGATCTGTTACTGCCTTATATGCCGGGCGCTCGCCAAGATAGAGTCTGTAATGTGGGCGAGGCCTTATCGGTAAAAGTCTATGCTAGCCTGATTAATCAGCAGCAATATGCTTCGGTCACTGTATTTGACCCTCACAGCGATGTCACCGCCGCATTGTTAGACAGAGTTCAGGTTATAGACAATCACAGCTTTGTCGCCGCTATCACTGCCCAATTATCGGGTGAGCTAGTGTTAGTCTCGCCCGATGCGGGGGCGAATAAAAAAGTATTCGGCTTAGCTAAAGCGTTACAGGGAATGCCGGTGATCAGGGCCGATAAACATCGTGATGTGGTCAATGGGCATATTATCGCTACCGAAGTGTTCTGTGATGACTTATCGGGTAAAACCTGCTTAATCGTTGACGACATTTGCGCTGGTGGCAGAACCTTTATTGAACTTGCCATCAAATTAAAGCAAAAGGGGGCCCAAAGCGTTATTTTGATCGTGTCACATTATGAAGATAAGGCCAGCGAGTTGGTACTGCGAGAGGCGGGCATAGACAGATTATTTTGTACCGATAGTTTAGGTGTCCCCACACATATTTCGAGCGAGTTCTGTGATTGCCATGCTGTTTTGAGTTATATGAATCATTAAGGAAAATATTATGTACTTGAATCCCGTTACCGCCATTGATGGCTATAAAGTCGACCACCGTCGTCAATATCCCGATAATACTCAAGTGATTTTTAGTAACTTGACCGCCCGTAAATCCCGTCGTGGTTATACAGACCAAATGGTGTTTTTTGGCTTGCAGTATTTTATCAAGCATTACTTAATTGACAGTTGGAACCGTGATTTCTTTCAACAACCCAAAGATCAGGTCATTCGCCAATTCTCCCGCCGTATCAATAACTATCTCGGGCCAAATAATGTCGGTACTCAGCATATTGAGGAGTTGCATGATTTAGGTTCTTTACCAATAAAAATCATGGCTTTACCTGAAGGCTCAGTGTATCCACTAAAAGTGCCTTGCTTGGTTTTATACAATACCGATGAGCGGTTCTTTTGGTTGACCAATTACCTCGAAACCATCCTTTCCGCGAATGTGTGGGGTATGTGTACCAGTGCCACTACCGCGCTGCAATACCGCAAAATATTTGAGACTTACGCGCTAGAAACCGATGGTGACATCGCATTTGTTGATTGGCAGGGCCATGATTTTAGTTTCCGCGGCATGTATGGTGCAGAGGCTGCGATCATGAGCGGCGCCGCCCATTTACTCAGTTTTACGGGTACAGATACCATTCCCGCGATTGATTTTCTTGAGCAATATTACCGTGCCGATAGTGATAATGAACTCGTTGGCGGCAGTGTGGCCGCAACGGAGCACAGTGTGATGTGTGCAGGTGGCATGGAGAATGAATTAGAAACGTTCCGCCGTTTGATTGAAGATATTTACCCAACGGGCATTGTCAGCATTGTTTCAGATTCTTGGGATTTTTGGCAGGTGATGACAGAATTCACCTTAGCGTTAAAAGACCGCATTCTTGCCCGCGATGGCAAAGTGGTGTTTAGGCCTGATACGGGTTGCCCTGTGAAAATCATTTGTGGCGATCCACAAGCACCAATCGGGAGTCCTGAATATAAAGGCGCTATTGAGTGTCTGTGGGACGTCTTTGGGGGTAGCACAACTGCCAAAGGTTACAAAGCGCTGAATAGCCATGTTGGACTGATTTATGGCGATTCAATCACCATAGAACGGGCTGAAGCCATTTGTGCTGGCTTAAAGGCTAAAGGTTTTGCGTCAACTAATATTGTGTTTGGAATTGGCAGTTTTACCTATCAACACGTGACCCGAGATACTGACGGTTATGCCGTGAAAGCGACCTTTGCGAAAGTTGATGGTAAAGACAGAGAAATATTTAAAGATCCTAAAACAGATGATGGCACTAAAAAATCCGCTAAGGGTTTAGTGGCGGTATTTAAAGATGAGCAGGGTCAATTTTATCTTAAAGATCAAGCCAGCTGGCAAGATGTCAACAATTGCGAGTTTGTCCCCGTATTTGCCGATGGTGAACTATTAACGGAATATTCTTTGGCAGATATTCGCGCAAGGTTGGCAGAGTCTAGAAGTTGAGCCTATCGATTTGTGATTTTTAACGGCTATCGACAATAGCGAAGATAAAACTGGCAATGTGATTTCTATTAGGGTCATATTGTCAGTTAAGTTTTGAATTTATTTTAAGTCACGTAAGTAAAACGCCCCATAAATAGTCAAATGCAAATACAAGCGATTAAGACAGTAACTGGTTCCGTTTAAGAATTTTATAGGTACGACGGCCAATGTTTTCGAGGTTTTTTAAATCTTTTAGGCTAGGCGTCACCTCACTAAATTGCCAATAACTGATTTCGGCATCTAACATTTCCAGCATTTTCTTCGAACAACCTAAACATTGTCCCTGGCACAGTTGTGCTTCTTCTAAATTGAGTGGAATAGTCTCTTTGATCTGGTTTATCAAGGTTTGCATGGCAATTTGAGTATTGGGTTTTGGCATAGATGATGTGCTGAACAGTATTCATGTGTATGAATATTAGCGGATGCTGCAATGGAAAGAGGTGATCTAACGCTGGATTTGACTCATTTGGTTCGGCAGGTATCTGTGTGAGAGAGATACAGCCTGAACCAAATGTGCTCGTCATAATGACGTAAAAAAGGATAGCGTGTTTGTGACATTCGGCTATCAGTCTACTTAAGTGCTCGGTACTGCGAAGATAATGGAAACCGATTAAATACACTTGAGTAAACGGGTACTGCGGTATTAATTTTTAACTTATCGTTTTACTTACTTTTTGACTTATTTGTTCGCGGACAATAACCATTTCATAAAGCTGATGGCTTCTGTACGTTTAGAAAAAGTCTGTCTGTTTTTACCTTGACGATCGGTAAAAGCAATTGAGGTTTTATTTACTGAGATTGAATCTACAGGGAAGTTCACTGTAATTTCATGTCCATTAATTTTGTATGACATATGCCACACTCCTTTTTGTTAATTCACCCATAGGTGAGATAGTTGTAACTATAAAATATCCTTAGCAATTGTGCGAAAGATTCGTTCTATTGAGTATCGAGGTTACCCCATCTTTGATTCATTAATCAAGAGATGCTTAATCGATAAATATTTCATGTTGTCGATTACGTCAATGGAATAACTCGATTCAACCAGTTGACCATAGCTTAATGACAATACTATGACAACAAGGAGAACGGTAAGTTCACAGACATAACCACATGATTTTAGTGATATCGAATGATTGAGCTTATGGGGTTTTGCTTGTAGTAGGCTTTCTTTATGAGGACCGAACTCTGATTGCTAAATATCAGGCTGGGTTAAAAAGGTAAACAACAAGGTGTATCTCAAAACGACGTGCATTATATCAATAAAAATGGCTTATGCAAGTTTAATTTTTATTCGATGTCATTATTTATTTGCTAATGTTGAATTAAAGTGTATTTTTCGTGGCTATTTACTTGATTTAAAGAGGAATAGTCAGGTCTGTTTATAGGTTGGTTTTTATTTTTGTGGTAATTGACTAAGGTTAATATTGCCGTTTTATAGGTAAATGTTATAAAAAATCCCACTAAAATAGGTCATTTTAATGGGATTAATCATAGTCATTTATGTAATGGAATTATTAAACTGAATTTATAAATGAATCTATGCGTTTGCTCTTGTTTAAAAACTCAGTCAAAAGGTTTAATAAATCAGTTCACCTATGGGATTGAGTAGCTTACTCAGACCTTTGGTAAAATGCAGCGGTGCATCTAATACTGTGTAGCATAAGCAACCGTTAATGGTTTTCGGTGAGTGATGATGTTGGCCGTCAAGCACGATAAAATCACCTGGCACATAGTCACCATTAAGATCGGAAAACTCTCCGGCTAGCAATAGTGTTAGTTCATAACCTTTATGGGTATGTTGGGGGATTTCACCTTGGGCATCTATATGCAATAGGCTAGCGCGGGTGTTCGTTTCGTCGACATCAAAACGCATGCGACTGACTTTGCCTAATATTTGCCATGGACGGGCCAAATGCTGACGAAACACCGATGGCACAGTGTAATGCTGTTGCTTTATGTCGACATCGATAGGGGCGTTATTAGGCACATTTGTCGCTGCCGGTTGAGTCATGATTTGCGCCATCATAGCGTCAATGTCCAATGCCGATTCTTGATTGCCGCCTGAGTGTTGCACCTCAACATACTCTCTGTGCATCAACTCTTCGCCCGTATCATTTGCAGCATGACCGCCATCAGGATTTAATGCTAAATTTGCAGCTTGTTCTGTGAATAGGGCAAGCTGCTCACGACAAGCCTCACATAGGTCGCAGTGTGCGGATATTGCTATCGCCATTGATAAAGGTAAGTTCCCATTGGCATGGCTGACGAGTAATTCTTGTTGGGGATGATGCTTAATCATTGTGTGTCTCCAAGAAGCTTTTCAACTTTTCTAGCCCTAATCTTAAACGGGACTTTATGGTCCCTATCGGTACCTTTAGGGCATCGGCTAGCTCTTGTTGAGTGAGTTCTTGCATGTAAATGCCTTGCACAACTTGTCTTTGTGCTATTGGAAGGGCATCAAGATGTTGGAGTAATTTAGCCGTCAACTTGTGATCAGTGAGTGTGTCTTGAGCCATGGTCGCATCACACAGCGGCCAAATATCATCACCGAAAGTATCTTCTCTATTGTGTTGTACCCGTCTAAGCATATCGAAACATTGATTACGCATAATGGTAAACACCCAAGTTGTCACTGACCCTTTTTCTGCATTATATAGATGAGCCTTAGTCCAAACGCTGGTCATGGTTTCTTGTACTAAATCCATCGCCAACCCTTGTTGATTCAGTCTTTGTAAACCAAAGGCTCGGATCTTGGGCATGAAATGCTGGAATAAGTGACCAAAGGCGGCTCTGTCTCGGTTGTCTGCTACTTGTAGCATAAACGTGATTAAAGCATCCGCTTGAGGCTCGCAGGTTTGGGAAGCTGGAATTTCGTTATCCATAGCCGAATTAGTCAGAGACGTGATTGGGACATGATACCGAGTTTGCCTGCTTTGTGATTGAATATTTTCCATTATTTTCGCTCTTATCCCAGTCGTGAGTGCTGAGTGTGATATCAGTAACGACAAAATTGAGAAGTGTGTTGCACTTCGGAGCCCAGTTTTGCTGTCAAACTTTCAATCAATACGAAGTGGCTTAAATAAAGGATCATTCACAGTATTATTTAATGACGGCCCGCAATAGATCTCGGGTCATAATATGATCTAAGGCATTAATGCAGGTGTACTTTTCGGATGCTTGTACGGGTAATATTTCTAGCCAGCGCTGGCAGACCCAAGCGATATCATCGAACTGTTCTGTTTGATAGTGCTTGAGATGTTGCGGATATTCCTTAAGAATGTTTTGTAACATTTGACTCAAGTAACGTTCATCGGTCGCAATACGTACAGCAGGCCAATTGTCGATTAAACTGACGTCTCCGCGCTTTAAACCATCAGCTTCGACACTGATTTTATCAAGTTTAAAGCGTTTTGAACCTTGAATACTGATCCCTAATAGTCCGTCTGGTAAGGTTTCAAAATCAATAATATGCACTAAGGTGCCTATGGGCTGAATGGTTTTACCATCTTCTTCAAGCATACATAAGCCAAAGCCTTGGCCTGACTTTAATGATTCGGCGACCAAGCGCTTATATCTAGGTTCAAATACCCGCAGTTGTGTGTAACCTTCGGGCAATAAACAAATAGGTAATGGAAAAAGAGGTAATTTCATCGTGGCCTCTGGTGAACTTATGTTCTTATCATTACGTACCATAATGGCAGTTCGATCAGTAAAATTATTCAACAGTAGTTTACCCATAGTGAGAGGATGGCATGAAATTAAATCCATTTGAGAAAAAGATCGTTCAGCATCCATTACGTTTTTGGCTACAAAATCATCTCGAAGCGCCCTTATTGACCTCTATGATGCCAAAACCTATGGCTTTGTGCGAACGCGCATTAGAAATAGGTTGTGGGTTTGGTAACGGTATTCAGTTGATCCGCGAACATTTTGGCGCGGGACATATCACGGCAGTGGATATCGATCCTGAAATGGTTGCCTCCGCACAATCCCGTTGGCAATCTCGGCCGCAAGGGTTAAAAGGGCTGAGTTTCTCGGTTGCTGATGCAACATGTTTACCCTTTGCCGATGGCGAGTTTGATATGGTGTTTGATTTTGCCGTATTCCACCATATTCCAGAGTGGCAAGCGGCCATTAAGGAAGTTGCAAGGGTGCTGAAACCGAACGGATACTTTGTGATAGAGGATTTATATCGTGCCGCAATTTGTAATCCATTGAGCCGACGCTTATTTGAGCATCCACAGCAGAATCGCTTTAATCATAGTGAGTTGTTAATGGTATTGCGCCAGCTGGGATTTGAGATTGTCCGCGATAGAAATGCCTTTAATCTTGCGGGTATGGTGCTCGCCCAGAAAATATTGCGTTAACACTAAGACCAAATATTAGCAATGTCGCGTATTATCTGAAGATATCAGCTTAGGGATATAGATATCTGAGATGCGCTAAACGAAGTTTATGGCCGAACTTTGCGAGAGTGGTTGTAATTTTTAGATAAAATAGACTCTCGGCATGGTTCTTCATGGGAGTTTACCGCTATAATTTGAGCTAATCCGTCGCATGTGGGGAAAGGATTTTCCTCAAGAGTAGAGAAGCAGCATTATGGCAAACGTACTTGCAACCGTAGATCAGCGTACCAAACTCGTTGGTGAGAACCGACTTGAGTTGTTGCTCTTTAGCATTAATTCCACGCAGTTATTTGCCATTAACGTCTTTAAAGTCAAAGAAGTTGTCAAGCTTCCTCCCTTGAATGCGATGCCGGGTAGTCATCCGCATATTTCTGGTGTTGCTAATATTCGCGGAATTTCTATCCCCGTGATTGATTTACGTTCGGCCATAGGGTTTAAGCCCGTGCCGCCTAACGAAGATGCCAATATGATCATCACAGAATATAACCGTAGTGTGCAGGGTTTCTTAGTCGGTAAGGTTGAACACATTATCAACATGACTTGGAGCGATATTATGCCACCGCCGAAAACGGCTGGGCGTAATAATTATCTAACGGCAATTACTCGCATAGAGCATCAAGGTCAGTCGCAGTTAGTGTCTATTATCGACGTAGAAAAAGTCTTGGCGGAGATCATTCACTACGATATCCGTTTATCTGAAGGTGTACTCGACGAAACCTTAGTCCATGAAATGCCAGGCAGAAAAATCCTGATTGTGGATGATTCATCGACCGCCAGACGTCAAGTGCGTG
Organism: Shewanella sp. M16; assembly: GCF_018224605.1. NCBI lineage: Bacteria > Pseudomonadati > Pseudomonadota > Gammaproteobacteria > Alteromonadales > Shewanellaceae > Shewanella > Shewanella sp. M16. The sequence goes on from NZ_JAGTUL010000034.1 coordinate 18,686, forward strand.
AAACGTTAGGCCAACTGGGTATCGAAATTATTGAGGCATCTGATGGCTTACAAGCGCTGACGTTATTGCAGAAATGGCGTGATGAAGGTAAACAAGTTGCCAAAGAATTATTGATGATGATTACCGATGCCGAAATGCCCGAAATGGACGGTTATAAGCTCACTTCTGAAGTGCGTAGCGATAAAGCTATGTCGGATTTATTCATCACCTTAAATACTTCGTTGAGTGGCAGTTTTAACCATGCCATGGTTGAAAAAGTGGGCTGTGATAAGTTTATTTCTAAGTTCCAACCGGATTTGCTGGTGGAAGTGGTGCAAGAAAGATTAAGACAAGTGATCAATCACTGATCGCATTTTGAGATTCGAACTATCGGTGATTGACCTTGAGTCGATCATCGGTAGGTTTAGTATTTTTAAGGAACGCTTTAATAACAGTTTTTAATACGGTCTTTGAATCACATTCTTTCAACTGCTACCTTTTCAACTGCTTTTCTGCGAACATCTACCGACCAACTACCTGTAACTCGCTCGATTATAACGCTAATTCGGCTGCTACATCGTGTAATACTTGGCGCTTCATTTCTTTGGCGGCGGCGATATGGATACGGGCGAGCCTTAAGGCATAGTTGAATCTTGATCGACCGACGAGGCGCACAAGTTCGGCAAAAAACTGTGGATCTAAGGTGAATTGTGTCGAGTAGTACTGAATTGCGGCCTTGACTGAATTAAAAGTCACGCCATCGAATTCAAAACCTGCGTTATAACCTTGGTCGTCAATTTCTTCGCCCTCTAATACCAGTGGCCAACCGGGCGCATTGATACGGTCGCGGGCAATTTGGTACATCATCCAAGCACTTTTTTTAAAACCTTCAAACACTTTGCAGGAGAATTCGGACTCAGCAAGCTCTTCTTCGGTCCAATTAATCCCAATGGCGAGGTGTTTCGCATAAATACGCATTAGTGCATCTTTGACGGCCATACGACAATCCCAAATGGAGCTAAGAGTATGTTGTTTGGCTAATCGCAAACATTCGCTGCAGGCGGGCACAGCTAACGAAGAATGTGGTGTATGTGTGTGTGCAATATATTCGAAGTGTTGATGGCTCGGTTCGCCACAAAACCAGCAAGTATGGCGTTTGTCGAAGGGAATATCGATAAGCGGAATAGCAGACATCAAGGAATGAGCACCTCAGTCCTTGATGCCATCAATGGCATACTGAAGCGATTAAACTTCTTCAACATCAACCAAATCTTTTGCTAAAACAATCGGATCAAGTTCAAGACAATCTTCATCGGTTTGCCAATCAACACCGATTAATACACCATCGTCGTTTAGATCTGAGACCCAATATTCTAGAAATTCTTCTAATGAAATAGAAACGGGTTGATAGTCGTGCCATTCGTCGCTGCAATGGGATTTTGCAGTAGCTTCATTTGACCATAATGGCATCACATCTGTGTCTTCAAATTCTGAAGAATCACAAACGACCCAGCCTTCGCCAGTTTCATCCATTAGACCCCAAAGCGTCTGATGTTGTTTTACATTTTTGATAAAGCCAGCCAAAGCCGCATTGATTTCAGTCATGATAGGTCTCTTTGATGTGTGCTGTTAACTCATCCATTATACGGTAACGTGCTGCGATACCAAGGGATTCTTTGTTAAGATTTTTTTTGTGTTGGATAACTGAGCAATAAGCCTATGCCGCAAGGTATTTATGGCGATAAGGATTGTGTTACGTGTCACTATGGGTCAGGATTATTGGTAATGAGTCGCCTTGGTACAGGCTGTTTTACTGACTAAATGTGGCTCAGATAGGGGCTTTACGTGGCGGAGAAACATGTCTTCTATGCTTTTGGCCGTTAAAGGTGTTTTGGATTCTAACCTTTAACTTGTTATGCCAAGGCGAATATCTCTCTAGGGCAATTCCCTCTTGAAGATGGAATATTGTCGTGTTTAGCCACAACAGTGTGATTGTTGTGAGATCAAATATTGGAGTTGTTGATTTGATTAAAATTAAAGGGTTAACTTATCTATTTGCGAGTATTGCCGCCTGTGTCAGTCTGAGTGCCTGTTCAAGTGCGCCAACGGCGAGTGCTAACGCAACCAGCTCTAACGCAAGTGGCATTGCTGCTGAAGTCAATCAAATGCCCGATATCAGTGCTAGCGTACAATCTAATGCAGAGGCGTTTCCAATGTGCTTGACTGGACTGCAAGCGCGGGCACGTGCAGAAGGCCTGTCTGAGGCGACGATAAACTCTACCATTGCGAACTTGAAATTTGTCCCTCGAGTGATAGAGCTGGACCAACAGCAACCCGAATTCAGCCAGACATTTGATAATTATTTCAGTAAGCGCGCGACCGAATGGCGCGTCAATGAAGGCCGCCGTTTACTGCAAAAGCACAGTGTCTTACTTAATCAATTAGCGCAAAAATACGGCGTTCCGCCGCAATATATCTTGTCTTTTTGGGGACTGGAAACGAACTACGGTTCCTATAAAGGCAAAATGTCGGTATTGAATTCGCTGGCGACTTTGGCCTGTGAGCCACGCCGTAGCAATTATTTCACCATAGAGCTGATGCAAGCCTTAAAACTGAAAGAAAAGTATCAGTTCGATGATGACACTATGGTGGGATCATGGGCAGGTGCTATGGGACATACGCAATTTATGCCTTCTGCGTATGCCAAATATGCGGTCGATGACGATGGCGATGGTAAGGCCGATTTATGGAATAGCACCACAGATGCGCTCACTTCTGCCGCGAATTTTTTGCAGCACTTAGGTTGGCAGCGTAATCAGCGTTGGGGGCGTGAAGTCTTGTTGCCAAAGGATTTTAGTTACAGTCATTTAGGTGCGAAACAGCCCTTGTCGTTATCGGAATGGGCAGCGCTCAATGTAACGCAGTCGAATGGGCAACCTTTGCCTGCCGTCGATATTCAAGCTGCGCTGTATTTGCCTGCGGGACACACAGGCCCAGCCTTTTTAGGTTATGAGAATTTTAATGTGATCATGCGTTGGAATCGCTCCGAATTTTATGCCATTACGGTTGGGCACTTAGCCGATCGTATTAATGGTGGACAACCCTTGACAGTCAGTCCGCCTGAGCAACCACGCTTAAGTCGCGAGCAAGTTAAGCAACTGCAAACAAAACTGAACGAGGCTGGATTTGATGTTGGTAAGCCTGATGGCGTGTTGGGACGTAACTCTATGGCAGGGTTGCAAGCCTTTCAACGTAGCAAACAGATGATTGCCGATGGCTTCCCAAGCCCAGAGGTGTTTACCGCTTTAGGACTGTCACTGTAGCCAAAGAGCGCTCGCTACGGGTTTTGAGTGCTTTGAGGCCGGATAAAAAAGTGGAGTGAAAAGCGCAGTTTTGTTAAGCTCGGCCCACAATTGAAATCGAAGAAAATCAAAGGATATTCGATGAGCATTAAAGACGATATGGTTGTGCAGTTTAACTACACACTGCGCGACGAGAAAGGTGAAGTGATCGAGACGAACGAAGGTCGCGATCCGATTGCCTATTTACACGGTCATGACAACATGATGCCAGGTGTAGAAAACGCGATAAACGGTAAAGCCATAGGTGAAAAGTTCACTGTGACCTTGCCTGCCGCTGAAACCTACGGTGAGCGTGTAGCGGATGCTGACGCACACCAACGTGTGTCAGTTAAGCATTTACTGGGTGCGACTGTGTGGAAACCAGGCATGACAGCAGTGGTTAATACCGACCAAGGTCAGCGCCAAGTGACTATCGTTAAAATGGGTAAGTTTATGGCGACTGTGGATGTAAACCATCCATTAGCCGGCCGCGAACTGACATTTGATATTGAAGTCGTAGGTGCCCGTGATGCGAGTGATGAAGAAATCGCCCACGGTCATGCCCATGGTGCAGGTGGTCATCACCACTAATCTTTAGGTTTCGGCTTCGAACTTGGCTTTTATCTGACTCAATGTGAGTGGAGTATAAGTTCAGTATGAGTTGAATGAATCGAGGCTAAAGATTAAATAGCAAAAGCCCAAACCTAGGTTTGGGCTTTTTGTTTTTATGGTGCTAATGGCTTAATGATTGTCGCAACCGCTAATGGCTCTTTATCTCGCTAATGGCTATGTTCATGCTCGAGTGGTTTGTCGGCAAACATCATATCTAGGCTTGCTTGGGTTTGGGGATGGTAGCCGCTGTGAGCCTTGAGATAGACACTCTTGGCCCAGTCGTATTTATCAGAGCTTGCTAGCTTTTGATATAAAGGCACGATTAAGCGCATGCGGCCAATATGGGTTAAGTGTTGTTTTAATGCGGGTAGTACTGCGTAATAGCCGTTGTCTAGGGCGAGTGAATACCATGCGAAAGCAATTTCACTGTTGCCAGTGCCCGTAAAATGGAACGCCTTATCTAGCTCGGCAAGTTTGGTTTGATCTAGATTGATCCTTGGCATTTCATTGATGAATCTTAACCACTGGTGGACTGTCCAAGTGCTGGTTTTCAACTCGCTTGCACTGAGTTTACCCTCGAGCCAAGTTTGTCTTTGAGCATCAATATCATCGAAGGCATGGGAATTAGGCGGCACAAGAAATGACGGTAAACCTTGACCTTCAATCCAAGTATCCACTTCGCCTTCACTGACAAGATGGGGATATTTGTTTAATAGATTCAAAGATAAATATTCACGGAATTGCGCCGTAGTAATACTCTGAAATGCAAAATGATCGAAGTAGCTTTTTACAAAAGTGTCGAAGCGTTCACGGCCAAATTTTTGCTCTAAAAATATTAAGAACAACTGGCCTTTTACATAAGGGACACCGCTGAAGGCTTCGTCGGGCGAACGTTTACCGAGATTGAGATGTAGCACTGAATCGGCAGGAGTAAGTTCTGCAAGCTCGGCAAGCAATTCAGAGTAGCCGATGGTTTGCTCCATCAGCGCTCGGTCACGACCATAGAGATCTTCCATGATGCGGTTCTCAACATAGGTCGTAAAACCTTCATTAAGCCAGAGATCGCGCCAAGTGGCGTTGGTCACTAAATTACCCGACCACGAGTGCGCAAGTTCGTGGGCGATGAGGCTCACTAAGCTTTTATCACCCGCGATCACTGTGGGTGTAATAAAAGACAAACGCGGGTTTTCCATGCCGCCAAAGGGGAAACTTGGTGGCAAGATAAGTAAGTCATAACGTCCCCAAGGGTAATCGCCATAACGTTTAGCCGCGATTTTGATCATTTCTGGCGTGTCGGCAAATTCTTTGCTCGCTTTGTCGAGGATCTCTGGCTCAGCCCAAATGCCCGAGATGTTATCTAAGGGAGCAAACTTTAAATGTCCGGCCGCAATGGCAATCAAATAAGCTGGAATAGCCTGCGGCATAGTGAATTGGGTCTGCGTGCTCGACAGGGTTTTGCGATCGGCACTCATGACCACAGTTATGGCTTTATCGGCAGTAATTATTGCGCTATAGGTTTGGCGAACGGCTGGCGTATCTTGCAGTGGGATCCAACTGCGGGCGTGAATCGCCTGACTCTGACTGAACATAAAAGGCAACTGTTTACCTTGGGTTTGCTCAGGGGTTAACCATTGAATACCAGACGGATTATTCGACGTGTGATAATTGATTTTGACCTTTTGACTATTTTCATCAGCAAGTTTGATGGTTAGCGCGGCACCTTTTACAGCGTCCGCTTTGGCTAACGTGAATGGCATGCTTTGCCATTTCCCCGCTGTATTTAAAGCACTTACGCTGTTAATCGTCAGATCTCGAGTATCTAAGATGAGTTCTTTCCCCGCCTTATGCCAAGCTAAATCGAGGGTGGCTTCACCGGATAAGCGGTTTTGCTTAAAATCAACTACAAGGGCTAGTTCCAAATGACTCACGCTGACTTCAGTGTAATTGGCGTAGGTCAGTGCATCTTGGTTCTGCTGCGTATCAGCTTGTACAACAGTGGCAGTAGGCTCAGTGGTTAAGGTATTTGGAGTGCTATTGGCATAAGCGCAGGGAATTAGTTGGAGGGCAAAGACTAGGGTGCTGCAAAGGACGGTTCGACGAAGTGAAAGCATTATTTATAGTAGCCTAATGATGAAGTATGTTAGTTCGAGTTTGGGGCGATAAGACCATCAATTCAGCTTGGTTTTCTGTTAACCCACTCTATATAGCGCAAAAGTTTACCTGATAATTCACTGGATTTGTTATCTCACTGTTAGCTCAAATGTAATCAAACTTTAATGGCTTGGATGCTGGTCAGGAAATGCCATCGGTAAAAGAGCACAAGTTTGCTATGATGACGGCGTTTTCACATAGGGCGGTTATCAAAATGGTGTTAGATTTTTCGCAGGGTAAGTTAATCGTTACTGAGTTCGAGGTTCAAGTGCGCCTCAACGTTGCCAGCATCGTACTGCAAGCGAGTGCTGAGGATATCGGCTTGAGACGTCAGCCTCCTATGCTGATCGCCGATGGTGGCGGTGTACGTTGGAGCTTAGTATTGGACTCAAATACTCAGTTACGTGCGATTCAAGATGTGCTGGGCATGGATGCTGAATAACCTGTGCCCGAGTGGTGATGAGTGTTTAACGTATAGATTTATCATCATTTTTTAGTTGATGAGTGTTTAATATCGAATTGGGAATTTTTAGTATGTCAGTTTCTCTTGAGCGTATTGTTGTCGAACCTAAGACTCCTGCTACGGCTGTGGTTATTTGGTTACATGGATTAGGGGATTCGGGGGCCGGATTTGCTCCCGTAGTGCCTGCATTAGGCTTACCTGCAGATCATGCTATTCGATTTATTTTTCCCCATGCACCAGAGCAAGCCGTGACCATTAATGGTGGCTACGTTATGCGCGCTTGGTACGATATTAAAAGCATGGATTTGCATGATAGAGCCGATATGCAAGGCGTGCTTGAGTCGGAGAAAATGGTTGCCGCATTAATTAATGAACAAATCGCAGCGGGTATTGCGAGCCAACGTATCGTATTAGCGGGATTCAGTCAGGGTGGAGTCATGAGTTTATTCTCTGGACTGCGTTTCCCAGAGCCACTTGCAGGGATTATGGCGTTGTCTTGCTATTTGCCGACGGGCGATGTGTTACCCGCTGAATTAAGTGCGGCGAATCGCAATACACCCATATTACAGCAACACGGTCTACAGGATGATGTTGTACCATTATCCGCTGGAATGTTAGCAAAAGAAGCCTTAACGGCGGGCGGCTATCATGTTACGTGGCAGAGTTATCCAATGCCTCATTCTGTCATTCCGGAACAATTGAAAGCGATTTCTAAATGGTTATTACAGCGATTTGAAATGTAGATAAGTCTAATTGCTGATAAAAACAGCATGCGGTAAGTTGAAATTTACCCATGCTTGTTTTTTTAAAGGAACAATCGCGATGTTTTTTCATATTTCCTAAGTTATTTATAACAAACGATTAAAATCCATTTATTCCATTTTTATTTTGTATTCTCTAAATATATAAAAATCAGTCATTCAGCTTATTTTTTATATGAAACAAATCCTTCTTAAAATGCCCGTCAAATTTCATATAAATGTCAAGTTTTTAATAAAAATGACACAATTCATCTTTATTATTTGCTATTATCCGTGACGCTGAACTTGATGGAGTTCACGGCAATCTTTCTATGATAAAATAATTAAAATCAAGGGGTTGATGTAATGAGACATATGCTTATTAAAGGATTAGTTGCAACTGCTGTTCTCGCTGCACTTGCGGGTTGTAATAATAGTGATGACGATAAAGTTCCAACAACGTGTGCTGAAGCGGGAAGTGCTTGTAAAACGTTTACCGTTTTACATACCAATGACAACCATGGCCGTTTCTGGGAAAACAGTGATGGTGAATACGGTTTAGCCGCTCAGAAAACTCTGGTTGATCAAATTCGTGCAGAAGTGAGTAAGAATGGCAGTCAAACCTTATTATTATCTGGTGGTGATATTAATACGGGTGTACCAGAATCTGATCTTCAAGATGCCATACCAGACTTTACGGGCATGAATAAAATTGGTTATGACGCCATGGCTGTTGGTAACCATGAGTTTGACAATCCGTTATCAGTACTTGATATGCAGCGTCGCCTTGCTGAATTCCCTATGTTAGCGGCGAACATTTACCGTAAAAATGCCGAAGGCAAACCTGGCGAACGTTATTTTGATGCCTATAAAGTATTTGACATTAATGGTCTTAAAGTTGCTGTTATTGGTTTAACGACAGAAGACACTACTAAGATTGGTAACCCAGAATACATTAGCGATCTAACATTCACCGATCCCAAGGTGGAAGTTGCTAAAGTGATTAAAGAAATTAAAGATGCCAAAGCGGCAGATATCATTTTCGCTACCACGCACATGGGTCATTACGCGGATGGTAAAAATGGTAGTAATGCCCCTGGCGATGTGGCTATGGCTCGCGCATTGAAAGAAGGGGATTTACAAGTTGTTATCGGTGGTCATTCACAGAATCCAGTGTGTATGGAACCGGGGACTGACAACAAAGCCTATGCAGCCTTTAAACCTGGTGATGCATGTGCACCTGATAAACAAAATGGCACTTGGATCATGCAAGCCCATGAATGGGGTAAATATGTTGGCCGTGCAGATTTTGAATACTTTAACGGTGAACTCCATCTAGCGAGCTACAAGCTTGTCCCTGTGAATATGCGCAAACTGGATGATGCTGGTAAGAAAACTGCTGACTTAGCTGGCACTAAAATTGAACCGGATTCAGAGTTAAAAGAACTGCTTTCTTACTATCAAGAGAAAGGTCAAGCTAAGTTAGGCGAAGTCATTGCGACAACGGATGCCCTGTTAGATGGTGAGCGTGCAAACGTGCGTAATAAGCAAACTAACTTAGGCCGTATGTTAGCGATGGCACAAAGTGCTAAAGTGACTGCTGATTTTGGTGTAATGAACTCAGGCGGTGTACGTGCATCTATCAAACCAGGCAACATCAGTTACCGTGACGTGCTGACAGTTCAGCCATTTGGTAATATGGTTACCCTTAACGAAATGACGGGTACTGAAGTTGCGGCTTATTTAGGCGCAGTCGGCAGTCTTCAAGTCGGTTCTGGTGGTTATGCACAAATCACTGGTGTGAAAATGACCATTGACTGTGAGGCTAAAACAGCCAACATCAGCGACATTGGCGGCAAGGATTTTAGCCCAACAGCCACTTATAAGTTCACTGTACCTAGCTTTAATGCTGCGGGTGGTGACGGTTATCCTAAACTAACCAGCCCAATTCAAACGGGTTTTGTTGATGCTGATTTACTCTATTCTTTCTTGAAAGAGAAACAAGTGATTAAAGCTGCTGACTACAATCCTGTAGGCGATATTGTTTATGAGAACTCAAAAAGTGTTGAAGGTTGCCAACTTTAAGTAATCAATCATTACTCAGTGTTTCAATATTAATGCCACTCAAATGAGTGGCATTTTTTATGGTTAATTAATATTGAACTAAGTGTAAATTAATATTCAGCGTTTTATTTTCGATACAGTTTGATTCATTTGTGGTGTGAGTTTCTCGGTGCTCTTTTGGTTAACAATTGAGATTTATTGTATCAAATTAAATATTTAATATATTCAACAGGTCTGTATTGCTTAACCCCATGATGTATATCCGGATATTTTATATTCAAGTTGATTTATTTTGTGTCAATTTGTTTTAATTTGAGATTAATTGTTTTTAATGGTTGACTTAGATGTTGCGCATTAACATTATCCCTACAGCGAAATAGAGTTCGCTTGCCAAATATAAAAATAACAAACATAGGGTTTTATTTACCTCAAGGAGAGATTAATGCGCTATTTAAGTTTAACGGCCAAAGCTGTTCGTACTAGTTTAATTACAGTGGCGACAAGCAGTGTGGTTTTTTCTGGCATAGGCTTTTCTGCAGTGGGAAATGCAGCAGAAGAAAATGCGAAAGTTGAACGTATTGAAGTGACGGGTTCTCGTATTAAACAAGTTGATATGGAAACTGTTTCACCCGTGACTGTCATTAATGCTGCGGATATTGCCATGACGGGTGAAAAAACCGTTGCTGACGTATTGAATAACTCCGCGATAAACAGCTTTGGTTCTTGGCGTGGTATTTCTGGCTATGGATCAGGAGCAAGCTCAACCAGTGATGTTAATTTACGTGGTTTAGGAGCGTCTGCGACATTAGTGTTATTAGATGGACGCCGTATGCCGGGCACGAGTTCGAGCTCTGGCTCTGTGGCCGATACATCTTCTATCCCTATGGCTATCGTGGAGCGTATTGAAATCCTGCGCGATGGCGCCTCGGCAGTATATGGTTCCGATGCGGTTGCGGGCGTGATAAACATTATCACTAAGAAGGAGTTTGAAGGGTTTCAACTCGATTACAGCACTGAGCAGCCAAGTGTTGAAGGAGGCGATGCCAACCGTTTATCACTTGCAACGGGCTTTAATACTGATAAAGGCAATATCACGCTAACCTATGAATATTATGATACTAAAGCTGTAATGGATCGTGATATTTGGCGAATGGACGATTCAAGTTATAACGCATATAGTGGATATAGCTCAGTACCAAACGGTAAATATGGACCAGGCAATGGTAGCTGGTATAGTAATTCAGATATATGTGAAAAAACGGAAAATACCATAGACTCAGGTGATGGTCGTTGTTTATATAATCATGGTAATGTCACTAAGTTATTTGGCGATCAAACTCGTAATTCGCTGTTATCTAATTTCTCCTATGAGATTTCTGAGAATATAAAATTCCGAGGTCGTGCTTCTGCTTCATTAGCAGAAACTGAAACCCGTTATGCGGGTACGCCAGTATCAACGAATACCCCTGTGATGAGTGCCGATAATAAGTTTAATCCAGTTGGCGAAGAATTAGTGATTTCTATGCGAGGCGCGCAACTTGGCGAGCGAGATACATTAACTGAAACCAACAACTTTGATATTCTAGGTGGCTTTGTTGGTACAATAGATTCAGGGAATGGTATCGACTGGGAATTAAATGCCCAGCACGCAACATCGACGACAAATAGTTTTAATTATAATTTACTGAACGACGATATTATTCAGCAAGAAATTGATTCAGAGCAATATGATATTTTCAATTCCTCTGGAATGAGTTATGAGCAGTGGGATCAACAGATGACAGATCTGTATCGTAAAGCTGCGCATACTGGGGTTTATCAGGGCAAATTTGAAAGTACTCAATTGGATGGTCTTGCTTCGACCTTACTGCTCGATGATGGTGATCTTTCGGTCGCTATGGTCGGCGGTCTTGAATATGAAATGATCAAGTTTAAGCAAACCAGTGATCCTGAATCGGCCGCGGGTATTATCTCCGGCGGTTCGGGTGGTGATGATGTGGATGCCACGCGTGACCGTAGCGCTGCTTATTTGGAACTCCAAGTTGGCTTACCCGCGAATGTTGAGTTTTCTGCCGCAGTACGTTATGAGCGCTATGAGCAGGAAGGAACTCTCACAGGGCCTCAGGGGGAAGTCGTTAATTCATCGACCTTCGATGCCGTGGTGCCTAAGTTTGGTTTAAGCTGGCGTCCTATAGACACGTTATTACTGCGTGCTAGCTATGGTGACTCATTCCGCGCGCCAAATATGAGCGAAATGTTCTCGTCTCAATCCTTGAGTTTTGAGAAGGGTGTTGATTCTTTATGGTGTAATGAACCTGGTAACGTGGATGCCATTTATTGCGCGACTAATAATCAACATAAAACCTGGTATGGAGGAAATCCTGATCTAGAGGCAGAAGAGGGCAACTCGTTAACCTTTGGCGGCGTTTGGAATGTCACTGACGCATGGAACTTGGAGTTATCTTATTACTCAATCACCTATGACAACAAAATTGAGTCAATTGATGTGGATGATATCCTGCGTGATGAAATCAAGAATGGTTCTTCTCCCTATGTGACTCGCGGCCCTGATGGCAAGATTGAATATATTGAAGCCGGAGTTCGTAACTTAGCTACAGTTGAGACCTCAGGTATCGATTTTGTTACGGCTTATAACTTAGAAACAGGCTTTGGGGATTTCAATTTCAAACTGGATTTAACTCATGTGCTTGATTTTAAAAAGCAGGATAACGCTGAAGCAGACATGATCGACTACGCAGGGTCGACTGACTCGCCCGATTGGCGCGGTAACTTTGCGACCAGTTGGAAATACGATGATTTCTCTGCCGCATGGACAGTTGTTTATATTGGTAGTCAATCAGCAAGTTATTTCAACGAGTTAGAAGAAACCGACCGTTATGTTGATTACGATAATTACTTTAAACATAACATTCAGTTTGGTTATACCCATGCTTATAACGGCTCTATCACAGTAGGGGTGAATAATGTGTTTGATGCTGAAACACCAAACTATTACACCTATGCCGATTATCGCGATGTGAATGTGGGTTTATATGATGTGTTAGGTAGAACGTATTACCTGAGAATAAACCAGAAGTTTTAGGTTGTCCGCCCTCCCTGGATAACTCAAACCTCCGCTTGCGGAGGTTTTTTTACTTATAAGGCAGTTTACTGGATGTCGAATGAGCGCTATCAATGTGTGAGGCGCAGTTCGTGGCGGTGTTCATGCTGATAATGCTCGGCGCAGGAGGTGCAGCGTTGTTCGGTGGGATCTTGGCTTAAGCGTTCGGTTTCAATTTCTGCCTCACAATCCGAGCAAAGACCGTAGAGACCTAAGTCGAGCTGGCAAAAGGCGGCATCAAGTTTATTTAACCGGCAAAATAGTGGGTGTTCAGCCAGTGGTGTCTGAGCCAATTTATCAATTAATTCTGCCAGACTCAGGCTAGCGTAATGCTCCCCTATGGCTTCGAGGAACAGAGGGAGCGCGCCTATTTCTTTCCTTAGATTAGCTTCAAGCTCTGACAATTCATGTCTGATATGGGTGGTGCTCACGTAAAATCGCCTATTTCATTTGACTCTAGGCGTCCAGTCTAATAGTTCCACTATCAACGACTATGATAAAGATCAAGTATCTGCCACATTTTCGGTTTTTTAGCCGTTAAAAATCGAAAAAGTACTTCATTCTTATCGCATTATATGTGCTACGGCAAAAGCCCTTTTATCATAAATATCGTCGCGATTATTCGTCGCATAAGTTCCGTTGCGCCGTTTCTAATACGCGGACTATTTCTTCCGTTGTTTTAAAGACTCGCAGTTCCCTAAACAAGGTATCGGCTTCGGGATATTGACGGTTGAGATAGGTGAACCACTGTTTGATCCGGGCTGGATAATAGTCACTCTTACGGCCATTGAGTTCCCTTTGGGTATAACTGAGCATGAGCCCTAAGGTTTGCGCCCAAGTATAAGGAGTAGCTCCTGTCTTGATAGTATCAGCCAAGTTCGGCAATGAAATTGCCCCGCGGCCGATCATGATACTGTCGCAGCCCGTGACTTCGATACAACGCTTAGCATCGTCACTGTTCCAAATTTCACCGTTGGCGATCACCGGGATTGGCAAACGTTTGCGTACTTCGGTGATGTATTCCCAATAGGCTGGCGGTCTGTAACCGTCGACTTTACTGCGCGCATGGATGGCAAGTTCAGTTGCACCGGCTTCATACACTGCAATGGCGTTTTCCATAAACAGTGACTTATCTTCATAGCCCAAACGTATTTTGGCCGTTACGGCATGCTCTTTTGGTACTGCTTGACGCATGGCTTTGACAATATCGTGCACACTCTCAGGATATTGCAATAATACGGCGCCACCTTTACTGCGGTTAACAATTTTTGCTGGACAGCCAAAGTTTGCATCAACACCGTGTGAGCCTAACTCAATGGCACGCAGGGCATTTTCGCCCATACATTGGGGTTCTTGACCAAGCAATTGTACTCGTACTGGCGTACCTGAAGGGGTGTTGCCGTTGTTGAGCAGTTCAGGGCACAGTTTGAGAAAGACCTTTTCAGGTAGCAGTTGGTCTACCACTCGCACAAATTCGGTGACGAGCAAATCGTAGGGATTGATGGTCGATAGGATGTCACGCATCAAAGCGTCTACTACGCCTTCCATTGGAGCCAAAATCACACGCACTGCAGTAAACCCATATCTGTTGCAAAGGGCGAGCATTCTACCTTATCAGCGCTAAGTTACAAAGTGGCCTTGTGAAGGAGGATGAATAGGTACGCCAATAAATAAAATCCAAGCTAAACTGATTGTCCTAGCAGGATATTTTGACCATTTCTGTGACTTAGTGATATTTTTTTGCAATAGAATCGAAATAAGGCAGGTCTTTTGTTGTAAGCCAGCTACTTAAACTGTTGTTGGTCATTATTACTCAATAAACAAGAAGGGATTATTTATGAATTCAGTTAAAAAAACAGCAGTTGCAGTAGCGTTAGGTTCAGTTGTGATGAGTTCAGCTTTTGCTGTCAATGCACAAACTAACCCATTTGGTTTTGAAGCTATGGATGCGGGCTATCAAATTGTCGGTTCAGAAGGCAAATGTGGTGAAGCCAAATGCGGCGCAGACATGAAGAAAGCCGCCGCTGAAAAAGCCAAAGAAGGTAAGTGTGGTGAGGCTAAATGCGGTGCTGAGATGAAAAAAGCGGCTGCAGATAAAGCTCATGAGGGGAAATGTGGCGAAGCGAAATGCGGTGCTGACATGAAGAAAGCCGCTGATAAGGCCCATGAAGGTAAGTGTGGTGAAGCGAAATGTGGCGCTGATTTGAAGAAAACCGCCGAAAAAGTGGATGCTAAAGTCGAAGCCGTTAAAAAAGAAGTGAAGTAAAGCGGGTTTGTTTTATCCCTGCAGTTATTGGGATAATTGAGCCTAAAGAGGCCAGTCAGCGCTGGTCTCTTGTGTTTTATTCTTAAGCGATTACAGGTTAGCGTTCGTGAGGTTCTATGAATGATCAAAAAAATACGGCACAGGTAGGGCTGGGATTAAGACGAGAAATGCTCAGTGAATTTTGTTTACAGGTGCCTGATGCTATTAATTTTTTTGAAGTGGCGCCTGAGAATTGGATGACCTTAGGTGGTAAATTTGGCCGCCAATTTCGTGAGTTGACTGAGCAACATACTTTCTACTGCCACGGTTTGAGTTTATCCATTGGTAGCCCTGAACCTTTAGATCTCGCGTTTGTAAAAAATATCAAAACCTTTATGGATTTACATCAAATCCAAGTCTATTCCGAACATTTAAGTTATTGCTCAGGGCAAGGTCACTTATATGATTTAATGCCTATCCCTTTTACCTACGCTGCAGTGAAGCATGTGGCGGCGCGGGTCAAGCAAGTAGAAGATATTCTAGAGCGGCCGCTTATTTTAGAAAATGTGTCTTTTTATGCCGCTCCAGGTGCGCAAATGACAGAACTTGAATTCGTTAATGCCGTGCTGCAAGAAGCCGATTGTAAACTGCTACTGGATGTGAACAACATCTATGTGAACTCGATAAACCATCAATACGATGCCGATGCCTTTTTACAGGCCATGCCGACGGAGCGCATCGCTTATCTGCATATTGCTGGGCACTACAAACAAGCTGAAGATCTGCTCATTGATACCCATGGTGCTGCCATTAACGATCCCGTCTGGACATTATTACAGCGCTGTTATGCTTTGCATGGGGTAAAACCGACTTTGCTTGAGCGTGACTTTAATTTGCCGACAACCGCTGAATTATTGCTCGAGCTAAATCAAATTCACGGTTATCAAATGGCGGCGTCCAACTCCCATGCCCAAAATAGTGCTCATGCCGTAAAGAGGAGCGCCTAATGGATTTTAAGCAAGTACAGCAATCCTTTATCGATTATATCCGCGATCCCTCTTCGCCATTGCCCGCGGATACTGATTTCCGGTGTATGCAGGTTTACCGCGAGTTATTTTTTAATAATGTGCTGGGATTTGTGTCGAACGGCTTTC
Source organism: Shewanella sp. M16 (assembly GCF_018224605.1). Classification (NCBI taxonomy): domain Bacteria; kingdom Pseudomonadati; phylum Pseudomonadota; class Gammaproteobacteria; order Alteromonadales; family Shewanellaceae; genus Shewanella; species Shewanella sp. M16. Next base: position 34,556 of record NZ_JAGTUL010000034.1, read on the forward strand.
CCGTACTGAAAAGTTTGTATTCTGAGGAGGATTGGCTGACTTTGGTGCAGCGTTTTTTCAGTCAACATGATTGCCAATCGCCCATCTTTATCGATATCGCAGGTGAGTTTTTAGATTTTTTACTGCAGGAATATCAGCCCACGGCAAATGATCCTGTTTTTATGCTCGAATTAGCGCACTATGAATGGCTAGAGTTGGCCGTTGCGGTCGCACAGGCGAGTGAGGATGAATCTCAACTCAGCTCAGCGCAAATGTCGACGCAGACTTTATGTTTGTCGCAGACGGCGAGGGTAGCGCAGTATCATTTTGAGGTGCAGCACATTCGTCAGGATTATCGTCCGCAGCAACAACTCGATACGCCAGTGTTTTTTTGTCTCTATCAAGATGCCGATTGCGAAGTGTGTTTCCTACAGTTAAATCCCTTAAGCGCACAGGTGCTGGCATTTCTTCAAGCTCAAGGCCAAGCGGTTTTTAAAGAGATAGTTGATTGGTTAACAATCACTTACCCTCAAATGGCGCCAGAGATTATTGAGCAAGGTTGTATGCAGTTACTCGAGCAATTAGCGGCCAAAGGGATAGTGCGCGGACGTCAGTCTTAAGGTTGGGTTTATTGCCGAAATAAATGCAATAACCCTACATTTAGAGGGTTTTTATTAATTTGACAAACCGCTACAATGTCGGCCGTTTTGTGATCTCAATCACTGTACGATTCCTGCGCACTTATACTTGCACATACTAGAGGAGCTGTAATGAGTAGTCAGCCGTTTAAAGACCCATTTAATTTTTTGTATTTTATTGGTTTTATTTTAGTTTTACTGTTGCCGACTCTGCCAGCAAGTCTGTCTTGGTTAAAGCATTTAGGTTTAATTTAAGCGAGCGTTAATCTCTAGCGCGTAGCCTATTGGCCACTCTTCGAGTGGCTTTTGTTTTTCCGATAAAGGGCATTTAAACCTATGGTATTAAAGCGCGGATTATTTTTACTGTTAGGCTTAACCGCTTTAGTCTTAGGTTTAGTCGGTATCGTGCTACCGATATTGCCGACCGTGCCTTTTATCTTGCTTGCTGCCTTCTGCTTTGCCCGCTCGAGTGAACGTTTACACCATTGGTTGATGACACATCCCTGGTTTGCCGACGCCTTAACCCAGTGGCAAGAGCAGCGAGCAATGCGTAAGGGATTGAAACGCAAAGCCATGATAGTTAGCGCACTCAGTTTTAGTCTCAGTATTATTGTGGTCCCTATCCTTTGGGTAAAAGGCCTGCTGTTTGTCATGGCGTTGATCCTACTTTGGTATCTTAAAGGTATACCTGAAATAGAGGGATGATTGAGTGATTGAATGGGCTCAAGTGCTGTGACTGAAAGTTTAGTCGTGTTCTTGTTGAGGCTATTTAACTGAGTGCCAACAGGGTTTGATCTAAGGCACAAATTGATAACCTTTCCATCACTTGTGCATTGTGATTGTTGCAACTAAAACTAAAGCGGCATAAGCTTTGTCCGACTTTCGACAATGCGTCCACCCAGTGTGGACGTTTTGTTTTATACCGCCACCGCTAGGTTGGTGAATTGATTAAGTAACTTATTAAGCAAATATGATGGCTATGAATACAGAAACCTTATCCTTGATAAAGCAAAGCATTAAAACGATTCCTAATTATCCTAAGGAAGGGATTTTATTTCGAGATGTCACCAGTTTGCTTGAGAATGCAGCAGCCTATAAAGCGACCATCGACTTGTTAGTTGAACATTATCGTGGTCAAGGCTTTACCAAAATTGTGGGCACTGAAGCCCGTGGTTTCTTATTTGGTGCACCGTTGGCTTTAGAATTGGGTATCGGTTTTGTACCTGTGCGTAAACCCGGTAAATTGCCGCGTGCAACCATCAGCCAAAGCTATGAACTGGAATACGGACACGATAGCCTAGAAATTCATACTGATGCGATTAGCGCAAATGACAAAGTGCTCGTTGTTGACGATTTACTCGCCACTGGCGGTACTATCGAAGCGACCGTTAAACTGATCCGCCAACTCGGCGGTGAAGTTAAACATGCGGCCTTTGTGATCTCATTACCTGATTTAGGTGGTGAAGCACGTTTAACCACATTAGGGCTTGAGTTGGTTAAACTTTGTGAGTTTGAAGGCGAATAAATCTGCAGCTAAAGGCGCCTTGGGATAGTTTGATGGCATGTCAAATCATGACATGTTATCTTTCAAAGTTCTCGGGGCGCATGCTCCCGCTTTTGTATCACATACTCTGGGGAGTTCCATGTCATATCAGGTGTTAGCCAGAAAATGGCGCCCTGCCACATTTGATCAAATGGTTGGCCAAAGCCATGTTTTGCATGCCTTGACCAATGCGTTAAGCCAGCAGCGCTTACACCATGCTTACCTGTTTACGGGAACGCGCGGTGTTGGTAAAACCAGTTTAGCGCGACTCTTTGCCAAAGGCTTAAACTGCGAACAAGGCGTGACAGCGACTCCCTGTGGTGTTTGCGGCAGCTGTGTGGAAATCGCCCAAGGCCGATTTGTCGATTTGATTGAAGTCGATGCCGCATCTCGCACTAAGGTCGATGATACCCGTGAGCTGTTAGACAATGTGCAGTATCGTCCAACCCGTGGCCGCTTTAAGGTTTATCTCATCGACGAAGTGCATATGCTGTCGCGCAGCAGTTTTAACGCACTGCTAAAAACCTTAGAAGAACCCCCCGAGCACGTTAAATTTCTTCTGGCGACAACCGATCCGCAGAAACTGCCAGTGACTGTGTTATCCCGTTGTTTGCAGTTCAATTTAAAAAGCCTGACCCAAGCTGAAATTGGCACTCAGCTCAATCATATCTTGACCCAAGAGCAGTTTCCCTTTGATGCAGAAGCCCTAAAATTGCTGGCTAAAGCTGCCAATGGCAGTATGCGTGATGCCTTGAGTTTGACAGATCAAGCCATCGCCTTTGGTGGCGGTAATGTGATGCTTGGCCAAGTGCAAACTATGCTTGGCAGTATTGATGAGCAGCATGTAGTTGCCTTGCTTAATGCCTTAACCGATGCCGATATTGGTGTGTTAATGCATACCTGTGCCCAAGTGCTCGCGTACGGCGCAGATGCCCAAGAAGTGCTACGCAGTTTACTTGAGTTGTTACATCAAATTACCTTGACCCAATTTGCCCCCGCTTGCGCGCAGCAATCCTTGTATAGCGCACAGATTCGCGCGTTTGCCGAACAGCTTAAGCCGGAACAAGTGCAGCTTTATTATCAGATTTTATTAACAGGCCGCAAAGACTTACCCCATGCACCGGATCCTAAATCGGGTCTTGAGATGGCACTATTACGCGCTGTGGCGTTTGTGCCTGAAAAGCCGGTAAAGCGCTGGCTGCCTGATGCTGTCGCTGAGATCAGTTTACCCGCAGGTCAAACGTCTGCTACGACAGCGCAAGCTCATGATGTAAATAAACAAACGTTTGCTGAGCCACATACTGCGGAACAACTGCCTGCTGAAAAAAAAACAGCATTAATTGAGCCTGCCGATACCGCAGAGCAGGCACTTGATGCTGAGCTCCAAGCGGATGCGGCATTAATTGCCGAGCAGGCGATTATATTAAGTCAGGCCCAGAGTCAGGGATTTAACACTGACATCTTGAATACCAAGGCTAAATCTCAAACGGTATCAACCGTTCAAGCGTCTCTTATACACACTTCAGAATCTGTTGCTGGTATCGAGGCATCGGTCGCTAGTATTGATACTCAGAATATTCAAGGAATTGAATTAGTCACAACAGCTTCCGAACCGAGTCTAGTGAATACGGCAGAGCCTGAAACTGCTGTCAATTCAACAGTTGTTGAGTGTGGTGACAGTGTAGATAAAGCTCTTTCTGATAAAGACCCTGCTGCAGAGAACATCTTCGATAACAACATCGATAACAACGCGTTTGAGCTAGGGCATGATGCTAATCGCATTCATGGAAATGAAGCTGAGCATTCATATTCAGCGATGGAGGATTATGCCCTAGAGTCAGCTCCACTTGATTCCTATCAAGACGTTTATGCTGATTTTTCCTCTGGCGCTTATAATGATGATAACTTTAACCATGGCTTTGATTCGCAAGAGGCAATAAATTCTGTTGATGTGCAAAGTTCTGTAGGCGTTTCAAACGCTGCAGGCATGCAAGCTTCTGCTGATCGTCAGTCAGCACCTGTGGCTCAAGTCTTCACTCAATCACAGACCTCAGTATCAGATTCAATACAAGAGCAAGCGCTACAACAAGCCGCTTCTGTATCCTTAGCCGATGATGATATTCTCTCGGCTGTGCTGGCGGCGCGGGATTCGCTGTTATCGGATCTTGACGCCTTAAGTGCTAAGGACGGTGATGAAAAAAAGTCGTCATTGGACTCAAAACTTAAGACGCCAAACACTAAATTACATGGTGTAACCTTACCTAAATCGGTTACTAAAATTGAAGCGAGTCAGCCAAGTGTGGCATTTTCTGTTGATCCAGCATCTGACTTAGACCCTGATTTAGTGATAGATTTTGATGATGACTTCGACTTAGAACTTGAGCCTATCGAGCTGCACCAAGCAGTATCTTCAGTCGTCATCTCAACTGGAATTGTCTCTGAGAAGCCTGTCAAACCGTCTGCTACATATGATTGTCCGCCTTGGGAGGCAGCGCCTGAAGCTGAATCTATCGAAGTGACGCAAGTCGATAGCAATAAGACTGACAGTGTTCAGCCGGTGAGCGCGCAAGCTACTGATATAAATAATGTTCAAGTCAGTCATGCTCAAGAGCTTTTAGGCGAGAGTTACGCACCTAATCATGCACAAGATGACACTCTATCCCTGAGTGACGGGCAGGTCGCAGCATCAAGTTTGAAGTCGGAAATACTTCAAACTCACACTGTACGTCAAGAAGAAATACCCGCCTCAGAGTTTGCTTCGGTTAGCACAACAGCACTGACAAATGCGTCGAATACAGTGGAACACATGCAGGAGACACAAGTCGCGCTCAGTTCGACTCAACCTATTAGCGGTCATCCATTAGATTTACATTGGTACAAGTTGATGGCGAGCTTAGAGATCGGCGGGCGAGTGCGGCAACTGGCGGTTAATTCTGTCTGTCAAACTTTGAGTGATCCTTTGCCGTTGCTGCTTAAACCAAACCAGAAGCATCTAGCGGCCGATGTTGCCATAGTGCAGCTTGAGCAAGCCTTAACTACCGCGCTCGGGAACCCAAGACGGGTACAAGTGGTCATAGGAATCGATGAACAGCGGGAAACGCCCTTAGAGTTACGTAAGCGTTTCCACCAAGAGTTGCTACAACAAGCGCATCAATCATTGATCCATGATGACAATGTGCAATGGTTGATCCAACGTATGGGCGCCGAACTCGATGCCGATAGTCTAGTGTATCCGCCAGAGTTGTTGAATTTACGCAGTCAGCAAATACAAGCGTTACCAGAGTTAACTGAGGCCGCGAGTTAGCCATTATTGGCGAGTCTTTGGGTAAAATTTTCATCGTTAATTTGTAGCGTTGTGGTTTAAATTTAGGCTTCGAGTGCATATTTATAGTGATGCTGCTGAGAAACTCTGCATCGAGATCATAAGTTTATTAACAAGATAACGGCATTGATTGCCAATCCCATTTATTTAAGTAAGATTAGCCGCGTTAATGCTTGCGACTAACCCTAATAGAAGAGAAATGACTATGTTTGGAAAAGGCGGTATGGGCAATTTGATGAAACAGGCCCAGATGATGCAAGAAAAAATGGCCAAAATGCAGGAAGAAATCGCCCGTATGGAAATGGTGGGTGAATCTGGTGCTGGTTTGGTGAAAGTGACTATGACAGGCGCGCACACAGTGCGTAAAGTCGAAATCGACCCAAGCCTGATGGAAGACGACAAAGAAATGCTGGAAGATTTGATTGCTGCGGCCTGTAATGACGCTGCCCGTCGAATCGAAGAAAACCAAAAAACTAAAATGGCTGAAGTTACTGGTGGCATGCAATTACCACCAGGCATGAAAATGCCATTTTAATTGAGATAGCCGATGAAATTTAGTCCATTGTTAGATGAGTTAATTCAGTCCCTGCGTTGTTTACCTGGGGTTGGGCCTAAATCGGCGCAACGTATGGCGTTTCAGTTACTTGAACGCGACCGAAAAGCAGGGCTTAAGTTAGCCAGTGCGCTGTCCAGTGCGATGAGTGACGTCGGTCATTGTCAGTCTTGCCGAACCTACACTGAAGAAACCCTCTGTCCGATCTGTGCTAGCCATAAACGCGGAACCTCCTCCACCATTTGTGTGGTGGAAACGCCGGCTGATGTGTTAGCCATTGAAGCGGGTGGACATTTCACTGGCCGTTACTTTGTGCTTTTAGGCCATTTATCGCCCCTCGATGGTGTAGGGCCAGAAGAGTTAGGCTTAGCGTTACTCGAGCGCCATTTGGCATCGGGTGATGTCACCGAACTGATTTTAGCGACAAATCCAACAGTAGAAGGTGAGGCTACAGCGCATTTTATTGCCGATATGGCCAGACGTCACAAAGTGATGATAAGCCGCATTGCCCATGGCGTACCCGTAGGTGGCGAGTTGGAATACGTGGATAGTACTACGTTGGCGCTGTCCTTTAATGGTCGTTTACCACTTTAATTAAACAGTTTATATTAGAACCATACTATTGATTGTATTGGATTAATGGAAGGTTGAAGTATTCAACTCAATTATCACTTTAGTGCCTGAATCTTATAAACCCGCCAAGAACCTATCTTGAGCGGGTTTTTATTTGCCCAGTGTTTCAACATCGGTGTCGAGGCAGGGTTGTGGTTATAAGGCTGTGGAAATAGCGCTATGATTCAATTCTCATCTCAATTGATATCTATCCATATAAAAACTAGGTTTATCAATAGTTTTTTAAATTTCATACTTGTCTTATACAAGCTTCATACGTAAAGTCGGTTTGATAAGAAGCGGGCAGAGTTGCGATTCGCCACAGTGTTCGCGCCTTTGTGCCTAAGCTAATTCGTTGATTTAGATCTGTGTGCTTAGCTCTGTGTACGTTGAACCGGACAGGTATTTTTTATTAGAAAACCATGGAGGGGACTCATTGGAAAAGATTACGATTAGGCATGCAGAGAAGCGTGACGCCGCAGCCATTCAAGCCGTATATGCCTGCCCAAATGCCTATACGGGTACCTTACAACTCCCTTGGCCATCGACTGATAAATGGGAGTCACGCCTTGCGGCAACATCGAATCATATTAGTCGCTATGTCGCAGAGATTGAAGGTGAAATTGTTGGCGAGTTGGGTTTTGAGGTGTACGAGCAACCCCGTCGTAGGCATGTTGCCTCCTTTGGAATGGGGGTAAAAGACAGCTACCAAGGCCGCGGTGTTGGTAGCGCTTTGATTAACGCTATGCTTGAGCTTACCGATAAATGGATGAATATAAAACGAATTGAATTAACGGTTTATACCGATAATCATGCCGCCATTGGTCTGTATAAAAAGTTTGGCTTTGTAATTGAAGGTGAGTCGAAGGATTTTGCTTTTAGAAATGGTGAGTTTGTCAGTGTGTATCATATGGCGCGGATAAAGTAGCATGCTGGTCTTGGCGCTATTTTAACGGTTGCTTAAGGCATTTACTTTAAGAATAGACTCTAAGCGCTCATTCCAAGTCCTAACTTTCTATAGGATCTGACGCTAAGTGCTCAATCTAAGAACTTACTTCAAGCGCTCACTTCACGAACCGAGGTCTGGGATAGCATTAAGCGCCTATTTTCAGAGCTCGCTTTAGGTGCAAAGTGCATGTATATCTCAACTTTTAAGGATAAAAAATGGGACTCATTTTATTGCCACTACTGATACTTTGGTTGGGTGTCGGTATTTATGCCATTCGTATCGGCTATCAAGTCTTGGCTGGGACATCTCAATTAAGCTATACACTCAGCGTTTGTGCGATCGCTATGTTGGCATTGCTGCTTTATCTCTATTTCGGTTTCGCTCAATTTAAGGAAAATAAAGCGTTGTGGGCGTTCGAAATTCCGATGTTTTTTGCCGCGAACAAGCTCGCTTTTGGCGTCATGATCCTTGGTCTTTTACTGCACTGGTTCGGTCAAGGTGTTCTCACTTCTGCTTATTTGAAACCTCTACCTTTCATCATGATTTTCGCCGTTTCCTTTGGTGCTATGGCAGGAGTCATATTGTCCGACACTTTTATGGCGAAATTTGACATCCAAAAAATGCATTGATGTCAGTTGATCAGTTTAAATCTTATTTTGGACGCTGTTGTTGAAGATGATTTGAACTGATGGCTTTCATCGGTTGTTTATAGGTCGTTGAATCCGATGAGCGCTACCATAGTGATCTGGTTAGGATTTTACAGAGGGTTATTACGAATTTTAGATACAAAAAAACCAGCTTGTGTTGGTTATTTTTCTCTTTCATAAAGAGAATTGGTTGCGGGAGCTGGATTGCTAATGTTAAATCAGCGACGACCTTCATCCTTTGTTTATAAAGAATTGAGCCCGACAAGTGAGCATGTTGCTCTGTTCTGTATTTAACTGTGGTTTTCTATGAATTTTAGATATAAAAAAACCAGCTTATGCTGGTCAATTTTCTCTTTCACAAAGAGAATTGGTTGCGGGAGCCGGATTTGAACCGACGACCTTCGGGTTATGAGCCCGACGAGCTACCATGCTGCTCCATCCCGCGTCCGATTGTTGTTAATAACTGTTTTAATTCTGTCATCAAAGAATTGGTTGCGGAAGCCGGATTGCTAATGTTAAATCAGCGACTACCTTCGCCTGTTGTTTATAAGGAGTTGAGCCCGATAAGCTGTTTCTCTTTATAAACACATATAGAAAGTGGTTGCGGGAGCCGGATTTGAACCGACGACCTTCGGGTTATGAGCCCGACGAGCTACCATGCTGCTCCATCCCGCGTCCGATTATTGCTGTTAATAACTGTTTTAATTCTGTCATCTAAGAATTGGTTGCAGTAGCCTGATTTGAACTGACTACCTTCGCCTGTTGTTTATAAGGAGTTGAGCCCGATAAGCTGTTTCTCTTTATAAACACATATAGAAAGTGGTTGCGGGAGCCGGATTTGAACCGACGACCTTCGGGTTATGAGCCCGACGAG
>NZ_JAGTUL010000035.1:0-42130 GCF_018224605.1 Shewanella sp. M16
ACTTGCATGTGTTAGGCCTGCCGCCAGCGTTCAATCTGAGCCATGATCAAACTCTTCAATTAAAGTTTTGTTGCTTCCGTCTTGCGACTTCAGCGGCTCAATGAATTCTGATTTTTTGTTCCCACTTTAAAGCAGAAACAAACTGTACATATTACTATGAACACTCATTGTTACATTGATTTAAATTTTTGACTGCCAACCCGAAGGCTAAGCAGTTTCGATTAACTCAACACCTGTGAGTGTCCACACAGATTTCTTGTTTTATCTTGTTAAAGAGCAACTCAGTATTCGTAAGAGAACTTGAGTACCACACTGAGCGTCGAACGCTTCCAGTTGGCTAGGGCTGCGTATTCTACGCATTTCCCGTTTCGCGTCAAGGAGTTTTTGCAAACTTTCTTTTCGCTCATCAATCAGTAAACTCATCGATGAACTGTCATATCAGGCTGCTTAACGCTGTCTGCCGTGTCAGTGGATGCGCATTATAGGGAGCAGGAGATTTTGTGCAACCCCTATTTTAAGGAAATTTGCAGTTAATTCCAATTACCTAATCTAGCCACACCATATCCACCACTTACCCCCAAAGTTACCCACAATTCAGTCAAGACTACGCCCTTGTTTCGCATTATGCATAGCCAAAAGCCATCAGATGATTTGTTGATAGTTATGAAAATAGAAGACTTTCGTCTTTTAAAATGAAGATTAAACGGTGCTAAGCGTGAGATTGACCTACGGATCGGCTTAAATGGATTTGTTTTAATGGCGACAACGCGTGACCATTAGTAAGTAGCGAGTTTGTGATGTAAGGCCTAAAGCATGACTATGATAGGGTTCATTGGTGCATAATAGATGTAGAAATAAAACAAACCCACAAAAAAGCCAGCTTACGCTGGCTTTTTACATCAAGTTACCTTAACGGCAATCGATTACACTGCTGTCTGGAAGATCACTTCCGATGCTTTTTTTGTGTAAGACTCGATTTGATCGAAGTTCAAGTAACGGTATGTGTCAGCTGCAGTTGCGTCTAACTCTTTAGCGTATTCTTGATATTCTTCAGGTGACGGCAGACGACCTAACAGTGCAGCAACCGCTGCCAGCTCAGCAGAGGCTAAGTAAACGTTAGCACCTGTACCTAAACGGTTAGGGAAGTTACGGGTAGAAGTCGATACCACAGTTGAACCTTCAGCTACACGTGCTTGGTTACCCATACACAGTGAACAACCTGGGATCTCGATGCGCGCGCCTACACGACCAAAAATCGCGTAGTAGCCTTCTTCAGTCAGCTGATCTCTATCCATCTTAGTCGGTGGTGCAATCCACAGACGTGTTGGCAGGGTTTTAGCAAACTTGTCTAGCATCTTACCGGTTGCGCGGAAGTGACCGATGTTGGTCATACAAGAACCTACGAACACTTCATCAATCTTAGTTTGCGCAACAGATGACAGTAAAACGGCATCATCAGGATCGTTTGGCGCACACAGGATTGGCTCTTTGATGTCATTTAGGTCGATTTCGATTACTGCAGCGTACTCAGCATCTTTATCGGCGCTCATCAGCTCAGGATTGGCTAACCACTCTTGCATACCTTTGATACGACGTTCAATCGTACGACGATCGCCATAACCTTCAGCAATCATCCACTTGAGCATGATGATGTTTGAGTTCAGGTATTCAATGATAGGTTCTTTGTCTAACTTGATGGTACAACCGGCAGCAGAGCGCTCAGCTGAAGCATCAGACAGTTCGAAAGCTTGTTCAACTTTCAGTGATTCTAAGCCTTCGATTTCCAGTACGCGACCAGAGAAGATGTTTACTTTACCTTTCTTCTCAACGGTCAGCATGCCCAGTTCAATGGCTTTTAATGGGATAGCATGAACCAGATCACGCAGTGTGATACCCGGTTGCATTTTGCCCTTGAAGCGCACTAATACGGATTCAGGCATGTCGAGTGGCATAACGCCAGTCGCAGCAGCAAACGCTACTAAGCCAGAACCCGCTGGGAATGAAATACCAATTGGGAAACGCGTATGTGAGTCACCACCCGTACCAACGGTATCTGGCAGCAGCATACGGTTTAACCATGAGTGGATAACACCATCACCTGGACGCAGTGATACACCGCCGCGATTCATGATGAAATCTGGCAGAGTATGATGTGTGTTCACATCAACTGGCTTTGGATAAGCCGCAGTGTGACAGAATGACTGCATAGTCAAATCAGCACTAAAACCTAAACAAGCTAAATCTTTCAGCTCATCACGGGTCATAGGACCAGTGGTATCTTGTGAACCGACAGACGTCATCTTAGGTTCGCAGTATTGACCAGGACGCACACCCGCTACGCCACAAGCTTTACCGACCATCTTCTGCGCAAGCGTATAACCTTTACCGGTATCAGCGACATCTTGAGAACGTACAAAGACGTCAGATAACCCTAAGCCTAATACGTCACGGGCTTTGTCAGTTAAACCACGACCGATGATCAATGGAATACGACCACCAGCACGAACTTCGTCTAACAAGACTTCCGTTTTTAAGCTGAATTCTGAAATCACTTCGTCGCTATCGTGACGCTTAACCACACCGGCGTATGGGTAGATGTCAATCACATCGCCCATTTCCATCTTGTTCACATCAAGCTCGATTGGCAGTGCGCCCGCATCTTCCATAGTGTTGAAGAAAATCGGTGCAATTTTACCGCCAAGGCAGAAACCGCCAGCACGCTTGTTAGGTACGAATGGAATATCATCGCCCATAAACCACAGTACTGAGTTAGTCGCAGATTTACGTGATGAACCCGTACCCACAACGTCACCCACATATACTAATGGATGACCTTGTGCTTTTAATGCTTCGATTTTTTTCACTGGGCCAACGGCACCAGCAACATCAGGCTCGATACCATCACGGGCGTTTTTCAGCATAGCTAACGCGTGCAATGGGATATCAGGACGTGACCATGCATCTGGTGCAGGTGACAAGTCATCGGTGTTGGTTTCACCAGAAACTTTAAATACTGTCAGAGTGACTTTGTCGGCCAGTTTTGGACGGCTTAAATACCAATCTGCATTCGCCCACGCTTCAACCACTTGCTTCGCAAACTCATTGCCCGCTTCCATCTTCTCAACCACATCGTGGAAAGAATCAAACATCAGCAGAGTGTGAGATAGCGCTTTAACGGCTAAAGGTGCTAACGCTGGATTATCCAGCTGCGCGATCAGAGGTTCGATGTTGTAGCCGCCTTGCATTGTGCCTAATAACTCAGTAGCACGCTCAGCAGACAGAATCGGTGATTTTTCAGTGCCTTTGGCAACCGCATCTAAAAAAGCAGCTTTAACATAAGCAGCTTCATCAACACCTGGGGGAATTCGATTTTCAAGCAGGTCGAGAACGAAAGCCTCTTCACCTGCGGGTGGATTTTGAACTAACTTAACCAGTTCAGCCACTTGATGTGCATCTAATGGCTTAGGGACTACGCCCTCTGCAGCACGTTCTGCGACGTGTTTACGATATGCTTCTAGCACGGCAACATTCCTCTTTGTTTGGCGCTCTAACAACGAAACTGCACGTCTTCTTAATTGAAGCTGACAGTCCGACATGATCGACCCGTATTTCCGGCCTGCAGTATACTACAGCTTTGCAAAAGTATGAATCAGGTCACACTCGGCAAAAAGCGAAATAAGGACTAAATCCGGCGGCGAATGCCAACTTACGGGAAGATTAAAACAAGTGAAATTAGACAATAGTTTGAAAACAGACAAAAAACCATACACTACAAATAGTTAACAATGTTTCATTAATTTTAAATCGAACAAGCAATTTTCCGTGTCAGAGAGCAAATAGGTATAAATTTTTCTCATCTTGCTGCATTTTGGCTTTTAAGATGCAGTGCGAGAACTTACACTCAGGCTTAATTTACTGCATATCTCAGTTATTTCCTTAGTCCATCGGAGTACCAATGACATCCCTTAGCATTCAAGCCGTTATTTTTGATATGGATGGTGTTTTAATCGATTCAGAACCCCTATGGCAACGAGTCGAGTATGAAGTGTTATCCGCACTCGGCGTGCCAGTGACGATAGAAACGATTCAACAAACCACGGGCTTACGCATCGATCAATGCGTCGATTATTGGTACCACAAGGCACCTTGGCCACACTATGATAATGCCAAGGTCAGCCAAACGATTGTTGATAAAGTTGCAAATGAAATTCTGGTTAGCGGCGAAGCTATGCTGGGCGTCCACGAAGCGATTGATCACTGCCAAGCGCTTGGCCTTAAAATCGGCTTAGCGACCTCGTCGTTCTACACTATTATTGAGGCGGTTCTTTCTAAGCTAGGACTCAGTGATAAATTTATGGCAGTACAATCGGCGGAGGGACTCACCTATGGCAAACCCCACCCAGAAGTTTATTTGAATTGCGCTAAAGCGTTAGATGTTGATCCCCGTTGTTGTCTTGCCATCGAAGATTCCTTTAACGGCTTAATTGCCGCCAGAGCAGCCAACATGCAAACGGTCGCGATCCCTGCGCCAGAACAAAGAGGCGATGCTAAGTGGATTATCGCCCATCATCAGGCCGAGAGTTTGTTGGCATTAACAACAATTTTGGCAAAATAACGTCACAACACACCGAGTTTCTGCAGGGCGGATAAGCTTAGTCTTTGCCCTACGGATAAATGACAGAATGGTGTATGCACCAGAAGGAATTCAATGTGAAGTACCAGTTCTTAATACTGCCCATGGGCTTAATGCTCATGTCCACCTGTTTACCCGCTAGCGCAGGTGAGACCATGCACTGTAAACAACAAGTGATCAATACGGGCGATACTTTAACGACTGTGCAGGATAAATGCGGCTCGCCCAGTGATATTCGAGAATACAGTCTGCCCGCGACTTATCTCAACGCTAACGGAGACAGGGTGATCGATCCCAGCAAGTTGCCAACTGAGTATCAAGAATGGACCTATGACTTTGGACCAACACGCTTAATGCGTCGCCTGTATGCCACTGATAATAAAGTCACAAAAATTGAATCCTTAGGTTATGGACATTAATCTGCAGCATCATTGATTATTGTCATCAATAAAAAAGCCAGACATTGTCTGGCTTTTCTTATTTCAATCTACTGAATGTATTACCAAATTTTCACACGCTCATCTGGTGTTAAATACATTTTATCGCCTTCTTTCATATCGAAGGCCTTATAGAAGGCTTCCACGTTACGTGGCGTACCCATGGCACGATAATGGCTCGGTGAATGCGGATCTGTCAGCAAACGACGGCTCAGTTCTTCATCACGGTAATTACGGCGCCATACTTGCGACCAACCCACAAAGAAGCGTTGCTCGCCCGTTAAACCATCGAGCACAGGTGCAGGTTTGCCGTTAAGGCTCATCAAATACGAACGTGCCGCTACAGTTAAACCACCTAAGTCGCCAATGTTTTCCCCTAAAGTCAAATCACCATTAACAAACTTGCCGGGCATTGCCTCATAACCTGAGTATTGGGCAGACAACTGCTTACCGCGCTTTTGGAACTCTTCTCTGTCTTTATCTGACCACCAATCACGCAGGTTGCCATCACCATCGTATTTAGCGCCTTGGTCATCAAAACCATGACTAATTTCATGGCCGATTACGGCACCTATACCACCGTAGTTAACGGCATCATCGGCATCCATATTAAAGAATGGCGGTTGCAGAATCGCAGCAGGGAACACAATTTCGTTTTTAACTGGACTGTAATAAGCATTCACCGTTTGTGGTGTCATGCCCCATTCGGTCCGATCAATTGGCTTGCCTAGCTTGTTGATCATGTCTTGATATTCAAACTGAGCGTAACGCATGTAGTTACCCACTAACTCGTCAGCCTTAATATCTAAACCTGAGTAATCTTTCCATTTATCTGGATAGCCAATTTTGTAGGTAAATTTAGCCAGTTTTTCTTGGGCGGCGACTTTGGTTTCTGGCGTCATCCACTCAAGTTCATTAATGCTGACTTCAAAACCTTTGATCAAGTTTTTGATCATGGTTTCCATGCGCGCTTTAGCTTCTGGCTTGAAGTATTGCTTAACGTACTCTTCACCCACTAACTCACCAATCACTTGGTCGGCGCCATCAACCGCTTTTTTCCAGCGTGGCTGCTGCTCTTCGATACCCATTAAGGTTTTGCTCTTAAAGGCGAAGTTCAAATCAACAAAGTTTTTACTCAGTAACTCGGCGTAGCTATCCACTAAGTGGAACGCCAGATAATCCTGCCAAGCCGATACTGGGAATGTCTCGAAACTGGCGCCGAGTTTTTCAAAATAAGAGGGCTGACGCACGATCACTTCAGTCACTTTATCGCCTAAGCCAGCACTCGCAGCAAAGGCATTAAAATCGAATTGACCGGTTAACTTTTGCAGTTCAGCACGATCTAACTTGTTGTATGCCTTGTTGGCATCACGGGATTCGACTCGGCTCCACTGACTTTTGGCGATCATCATTTCGATGTCGGCGACGTTTTTAGCCGCGCGTTTAGCGTCCTTGTAACCCGCTTCGGTCAGTATGTCTGTCACATACTTGGCCATGGCTTGGCGATTAGCGGCAAACTTAGGATCATCTTTTAGGTAATAATCGCGGTCAGGCAACGTAAGGCCCGACTGGCTTAAATACACCGCATACTGGGTTGAGTTTTTAGCGTCATTATTGACGTAAAAACCAAAAGGAATACCAGAACCCGTCGTCAGTAATTTGCCCATAACAGCGGGTAAGTCAGCGTGCGTTTTTGCGGCAGCGATATCGGCCAGCAATGGCTTAAGCGGTGTAACACCTAAGGTTTCAAGTAAATCGGTATTCATGAAGCTGGCATTGAAATCACCGATTTTCTGCTCATTCGAACCTGCAGCAGGATTCTTTTTAGCGGCCGCTTCGTCGATAATTTTCTTCAATGCATCTTGGCTTTGGTCGTACAACACAGAAAACGCGCCATAGTTAGATTTGTCAGCAGGAATAGGCGTATTTGCCAACCATTTTCCGTTAACGCTGTAATAGAAATCATCTTGATGGCGAACTGAGGCATCAAAGTTTTGCAATTCAATGCCAGACACCGCGACGGCTTCAGTTTTAGGCTCAGTACTACAAGCCGCTAAACCTAAACTCAAGGCGATACTCAGTGCCAGTGTGCTTATCTTCTTCATTGTTTTCCCCAGCTTCCGTTGAGAGTTATTATTTTTCCCGCAAAACCTTAGCATCTTGGCACGCCTCACAGTAGTAAGATTTTGTAAAAGGATATGACACTTTAGCGACACTCTTAGCTATTTCGGCAAGCTAACTTCCATAGGGATGACGCTTATAGTTTTTCCATCGACCAAAAAGTAAGGGCACAACCTCAGTCATGCCCTTAAGTTCTTTACAAAAATATCAAACTAGAAGTTTTTACCCACAAATAAATAGAAAGACTTATCGCCAAGATCTGTGATCCCAAAACCAAGTGCCGCAGGTCCCATGGAAGTATCTGTACCGATATAAAGACTCGATGCATAAATCAGATCGGTCAGGGTAACGTCAGTGCGCTCGTCCCAGACATTCCCCGCCTCTAAGCTCCAACCTAGGTATAGAGGATAATCTGTCATACCTAGTGCATCACGCCCGAGATCATATTGATAAATAAAGGCCCCAAACACTTTATGTGCGCCCATAATGGAGTCTTTATGGTAACCAGACAGGTTTAAGAATCCTCCCAGCTCAGATAAATGCAGCGTATTGACCCCATCATTATTGTTGGTAGCAATTGATGCCTTACCAACAAAAGCGTGGTTACCGACACTCAAGGCACCTTTCCAGTCGGCCTCTATTTGCACACTAAATTGGTTTTGATTATCGTCGATACTGTCATTGAAATCTTCATTGCGCACGTAAACGTTTAAGGTTACGCGATTACCTGATGTTGGAAAGCTAATGCTATCTAAGCTATCGTAACCGAACCTAAAGTAAGCACCATAGGAACTAAAATCTAAGTCCTGCGTTAGCCAAACATCATTGACTATCGACCCCTTCTCTGCGACTAAGCCTAACTCAATCATCCCTTGTAAGGTGTAGTTATAACCTATGCCTAATTCAATAGTGTGGGTTTTCTTGTCGAAGGTTAAGATACGACTGTTATTATCGTATAAGTCCCAATCACGGGTATCGTATTGATAGCGGGCACGGCTAAAGAACTGTTGGTCCCTGTCTAAAGGCTGATAGAACTCAGTTGCAAACAACTTTTCAATGCCGAGTTTGACCTCATTGCGCCACTCGCCACCATTAAAGGTCAAATCAGTCATGGTATAAGCCATGTCAAAACTGATGGCAGATTCTGAATTAAAATCATCCTCCCAATTAAAGCCCAGTTGGAAATAATTCGGCCCCCAAGACTTAGCCTTAGTGGTGACTGTGAGTATACGGCCATCCTCACCTTCTACAAATTCAGCATCGACACGTTCAAATTTATTGAGGGAGTAAATACGCTTTAACGCCTCATTAAGCTCGTCTTTAGATACAGCTTGCCCAGGTTTAATATCCAAGGTCTCCGTCAAGAGATTCAAACTCACCTTAGATTGGTTTTCAAATACGATTTCATTAATGGGATGACGTACATCCGCCATTAATAATTTACCTTTGGCTTTTTTAGCCTCGACGTAAGCGGCATATTCCTCAGGGCTCACGCTCATGCTGCTCAACTTATAAAGCTGACCATTAGCGGCTTCTTTTCCAAGGGTTAATGCCAGCGGCATAATAGTGAAATCAGTGGTGCTGAGGGCGTCAATCGCGGGTCGGATCAATACATCTTTATCTGTCAGTAATTGTTTTTGTTTTTCAGTGCTGGCATTGGTCAAAAAATTAGAGAGCTGATCGAGCACTGCGATAGTACTGTCTAATTTATCTTTTTTGACCAGAGGCGAGCCAATATCGACGGCGATAATAATATCGGCTCCCATGGCCTTAACCACATCGACGGGCATGTTATTAGCAATACCACCATCGACCAATAACTTGCCTTCAATTTGTGCTGGCTGAAGTGCACCAGGTACAGTTGCAGACGCTTGCATGGCTTTAACCATACTGCCATGACTAATCACCACAGGTAAGCTAGTTTCTAAGTCGGTTGCAACCGCTCGGTAGGGAATGGCTAAATCATCAAAATGACCAAATTGCTGTACCAGATCTGTCGACTGACGTAAAAGTTGTGACATAGTCTGTCCACGTAGCAGACCACTTGGAGCCCTCACTTGGCCTTCGTTATAGCCAATGTTTAACGGAATATTGTAACGGTCGCGTAACTGTTTATCCCTGTAACTCAAAATATTGCGCGGTATGGTGTCCGAGTAGCCACTGTCCCAGTTGACCCCCATCATGATAGCTTCCACTTCACTCGCACTGTAACCCAGTGAATACATGCCAGCGACATAGGCGCCTATGCTGGTGCCCGCGATGTAATCAACGGGGATGTTATGTTCTTCTAATATTTTGAGCACGCCCACATGAGCGGCGCCTTTAGCACCACCACCACTGAGTACGACACCAATTTTAAGGCGCTCTGCAGCCAAAGACGGGGTAACACATAAACACAAAATAATAGAAGCGAGTAGTTGACGCATCATGTGAGGCTACTTTTTATGGGATAAAAATCCGAGTTATATTAACAAACTTATCGATTTAACCGTCAGTCATATTTTATCTGGACCGACTAGTGATAAGTTTGTGTACTCTTTATACAAACAGATGAAGTTTAATTGAATAAACTGCTAAACAAAATATCCATCATCACTGAAGACGATAACGTTTACATCTCAAGCTCACTGGCTTATATCGTGCAGACGATTGCCCATCAGCTGTACAAATATTAAGTATTCGCGAGCCAATAATAGACTATGTTTCTAGCTTAATGATCAATAGAGACGATTTTGTTATCTGTCTCTAAATAGCGCTCAAAATCATCAACGCACATAGGTTTAGCAAAATAATACCCTTGAATAATATAACAGCCACGGCTAAAGACTTGCTCTAACTGCTCAACCGTCTCAATCCCTTCAGCAACTACATTTAATTTAAGGTTACGGGCTAATTCAATAATACTGCTCACAATCGCCTGATCTGCGGTATTAGTGGCGATATCAATCAAAAAGGAGCGATCAATTTTTAGGGTATTGACTTCAAAATTACGCAAATAAGCCAGTGAAGAATACCCAGTACCAAAGTCATCGATGGCAACCTCGATCCCCAAAGATTTCAATCGAGTAAGATGGTCTTTAGCGACATGCAACTCCTTCATCAATACGCCTTCGGTGATTTCTAATCCTAAAGATGCTGTTGGCATTTGGGTTTCTTGTAAAATTCTTTGGATATCTTCAATAAAATCTGGCTGCCTAAAATGCACCGCCGAAATATTAACCGACAACTTAAAGCCCGAGCCATAGCGCTTAGTCCAATTGGCTCCCTGCACACAGGCTTGTCTTAATACCCAGCGGTCAATATCAACAATTAAACCGCAGGCCTCGGCGACTTTGATGAAAATATCGGGACGAATAAAGCCGTCCAGCGGATGTTTCCAGCGAATTAATACTTCCATTCCTATGAGCTTATCATTACGCAAAATATCAATTTGCGGCTGGTAATAAAGCTCGAACTCTTGCCGTTCTATGGCTTTGCGTAAATCGGCCTCAAGCCGTAAATGATAGAGGGCTTGAGCATTACGCTCCGAGGAATAATATTGGAAATTGCCTCGCCCTTCTTCTTTGGCATGGTACATAGCAAGATCGGCATTCTTGATAAAAGCCTCTGGCTGCACCGCATCGTCGGGCCAAATACTGATGCCTATACTGGTCGAAATATAAAATTCCCGACCATATAACTTAAAAGGCGCGACAATTTGCTCCAACAGGCGCTCGGCGACATGGTTAATATCGTCAATGCTGTTTGCATTGCGGAGTAAAATCACAAATTCATCGCCACCAAAACGACAGAGTAAATGCTCGCTGGAAATACAAGATTGCAGTCGGCTTGATGCTTCGACCAGCAGTGCATCGCCCATGCTATGACCATAGGAATCATTAACATGCTTAAATCTATCGAGATCTAAAAACAGTAGCGCCAGTTTCTCACCTGTTTGTTGCGCAGCTTGAATCGACTGTAATAAACGGCTAGAAAATAAGGAGCGATTTGGCAACCCAGTAAGTACATCGTAATTAGCCAAACGGCGTAAATCGGCTTCAGTACGTTTACGCTCCGTAATATCAGAAAATACCACCACATAGTGGGTTACTTTCCCGTTAATGCTTTGCATCACAGACACGTTTAGCCACACTGGACAGAGTTGCTGATTGGCGCGGATTAACTCCCGCTCTCCGGTCCAAGACTGACTATCACGGAGAAGTTGCTTAATCTCCGATGCTAATCCGTCATTCATCTGTACGAATTGTGCAAATGGTTGCCCAACTAAGTCGTCAGAATCTATACCAATAATTTGTTGCGCAGCGTAATTCGCAACGCGAATACCGCCTTCGACATCTAAAATCAACACACCTTCAGAGGTATTGCCAAACGCTTTCGCCAATAAATTAATTTCATCTTCTAGCTGGCGTTGCACAGTAATATCGCTATAAATACCCGCGACCCGTTCAATTTCATTTGAGTGCTTATTGCGAGCAACTGGCCGCCCTCTAACCCTCAGCCACCCCCAATTACCGTCCTTACGCTGATAGCGATATTCGGCCTCAAATCGGTCAATCTCACCCGCCATCATGTTGTCCCACTGAGCGAGAGCTTTCTCCCTATCCTGCGGATGCACAGGCAAATCCTCTAAGCTCACCACAATCTCATTAGCATGTGTACCAAGCACCGAACCGCGATTATCAAGGTGAAATGCCTGAGTATTTTTATGCCACTCCCAGAGATCTGAGTCACTGCCGCGCAAAGACTGCCTTAACCTGTCCTCACTTTCCGTTAATGCCAGATTCATCTGCTTAAAGGTATTGATCTGTCGTTGTCGATACCAAGCAAGACTTAAAGCAATAATTGAAAATAACAGCAGCAAAATACCTTTAAAACCTTGGGATAACCACCAATGCTGCTCAACATAAAAAGGATAAGAGAACGGCTTATCTGACCATATCCCATTAACTTGACTCAAAATATCTAACACATAGCCACCCGCAGCTAATCCTGCGAGGTTGATCTGAGATTCCCCCTGCAACAAGACGTAATGGCTATCTTCATCCTGATAACGTAATCGGTATTTAAATTGAATTGGCGAATCATCGAGATAATCTAAGTTAGTGATTTGAAAACTCACCATATTCGCATCGGGTTTGATAGTCATCAGGTTACGCGGCAACAAGGATACTTCTGTCGTGTTGTTATAGTACACAGAGACAGATTCAAGCATCACATGGTCATCGGTTATACGATTGACCAGCCTATTGACATCGAGTCGCATCACACCTTCAGGTGTTCCTAAGTAAAAGCCTGTTTTTGGCGAATAAAAATAAGCGCCCTCGTTCATTTCATCGGAAATCAAACCATCGAGTTGATTAAACATCGCGATATTGCCTGTTTGAATATCCTGACGAATCAAAGAATCAGCACAACCCACAAGATTTGACTTAGGGGTCTTTTGAATAAAAAACACTGAACTACAATTTAATTGCCATTCGGAAGTCAGTGAAACTAACGATTCCGCCTGCTGATGATATTCAAACAAACCTTTTTCATAGGAACCAAACCAGATAATTCCCGGGGACATTTCTTCAATATGGCTAATCGTTGGTTGTGCCGCAAAAGCATTAAATAAGTGCCGTTGATCATGAAACTCGTTTTGACCGTCTATGTAACCAAAGACTTTTTTACCGCCAACCCAAAGACGACCGTCTGAGGTACGATAAATCGTGCGGATCACTGGCCGCTTGGGGCCATCAAATTCGTTCGATGACTTATCAATATCAAATGGCTGGGGCTCATAGAGTCCCATTTCCCAAAAATAGAGTCCCGTGGTAGTCGCAATCCAGACACGTCCTTTCAGTTTGGGATCCCGATAAGTTTTATATATGAGCTTATTTTTAAAGTCATCCTGACCGTGAGTCCATTTAGAAAAACTGCTTCCTTGCAAGGTCTCTTTATCAATAACAAAAAGACCACTGGTTGTTGAGATCAGTAAATAATGGTCCTCAAACTCACTAATATCATAAATACTTTCGTGGGGATTAAACCCCTCAATCGGAATGTTAACCGCTTTTTTACTGCCCTTAGCAACAAAATCTAAACTAGAAGAACCGAGCCAAACCCCTTCATCACTGGCATGTACAGACCAAGTCATAGCATCGCTCAGCTGATAGGGTTCATCTGCCGCATAAGTATCAAGAATGAAATCAGGCGGTGACGCTAACAATGCCAATCCATCACCAGAGCCTCCAACCCACATCAAACCTGCATCATCAAACAACATGGCTTTCAGCGTTTCCATGTTAGCCTCAGCCTTCAACTCTTGCTGATAATTCTCAATCAACCGCGTCTCAGGCGACCATTTTAACAAGCCAATACGACTGGCAAACCACAAATACCCTTTAGCATCTTCAATGATCGCTGTGCTCCAATCGGGTAATTCCAGCACAGGTGTAATTTGATGAGCGATTTGATCTAATTGATAAACACCACGCCCTGTCGCAATCCAGATCCTATGTTGAGTATCCTCCAACATATCGAGAATACTGCCCATAGATTCGGTCCAAGGGTATTGAAACAGCCGTTCGCCCTTGTTGTCGAGGAGCTCTAGTTGCAACTGCCCCGCAACCAACATGTGTCCATTGGGCATAAGCAATAACTTGCGCCAAGGAAGGTCACGATTAACAGCTAATTGAGTAATAAGGCGCAGTTCAGACTTTGAAGGGGAAAACTCATAGATCTGACCATTATCAATTAATAATCGCCATGTTTTGCTATTCTTGCGGGCTGCCGATATCAGCGCACCACCTGGAAACTGCGGGAATAGATAGGGAGAGCCAAACGCGGTAAATTGATTTTGTACTATATCGTAAAGGTAAATCGCGGCATTGGTACTGACCAATAACTTGTCTCGGTCGATGTTCACCACTGTCGTTAAAAAGTCATCCGCAAGCCGTGATTCCGTGCCAATTTTATCAATGCGCCGCACCTTAGAATTACTGACCCGATACAAGCCCTGCTCAGTCGCTGCCCATACAAAACCGTAGTCATCTAAGGCTAAACCTCGGATGCTGGTGACAGCTAAACCGTCTCTATCGGTAAAAACACGCTGCACAAAGCCGCCCGCCCAAGCCGAATGGACGCTAATCAGTGAAAGGATGAAACATGTCAGAATTGTTCTAATTATTTTTGTTTGCATGTGACAACTTACTTCATACATATACCCAAACCACCTCAAAATGCAAAATTCAGCGGGAATTTAACGCACTTTAGGCAAGACGGCTATTTGCAGGCCTAGTGGGCTAAGTCAAAAATAGCCTACACCGCATAAAGTGCGTTAAAACCCGCCGGGACGGAGCACCCAGGGCACTCCACTTCCGTGTTGCATCAATTCAAAAGGTGGCTACATTTTTTCATTGATGCGCCTTGAATTGAAGCACCCTGGGCGCTCTGAAACTCGTATTTTGAGGTCGCTTGGGTATAACTGTACTGTAGCAGCTCAATCCTATCAATTCATCCGCTTGTTTACATAAAATTTACAAAAAAATACAGGCAATAAAAAAGCGCTCAAGTGAGCGCTTTTTTAATCGACAGCTAAATTACTTTTTCTTTGCCTTTGGGTTTGGCAAATCAGTAATAGAGCCTTCGTACATTTCAGCCGCTAAGCCTACTGATTCGTGCAGTGTTGGGTGAGCGTGAATGGTTAATGCTAAATCTTCAGCATCACAACCCATTTCAATCGCTAGACCGATTTCGCCTAACAGCTCGCCGCCGTTAACACCCACAATAGCACCACCGATCACGCGGTGAGTGTCTTTGTCGAAAATCAGCTTAGTCATGCCCTCAGAGCAATCAGACGCGATAGCACGACCACTTGCAGCCCATGGGAAAGTTGCGGTTTCGTAAGCAATACCTTGCTCTTTCGCTTCTTTCTCAGTCAAACCAACCCAAGCGACTTCAGGGTCAGTGTAAGCAATTGATGGGATGACTTTTGGATCGAAATAGTGCTTCATGCCAGCGATAACTTCAGCCGCTACATGGCCTTCGTGCACGCCTTTGTGAGCCAACATGGGTTGACCAACGATGTCGCCGATAGCATAAATGTGCGGTACGTTAGTACGCAGTTGCTTATCAACCTTGATAAAGCCACGCTCATCAACGTTAACACCTGCTTTTTCAGCATCTAACGACTTACCATTAGGTGCTCGGCCAATAGCCACTAATACGGCATCGTAACGAACAGCTTCCGTTGGCGCGCTCTTACCTTCCATAGAAACATAGATACCGTCTTCACGGGCTTCGACCGCTGTGACTTTAGTTTCAAGGATCAGGTTGAATTTCTTCTTGATTTGCTTAGTGAATACGCGAACCACATCTTTATCAGCCGCAGGGATCACTTGGTCGAACATCTCAACCACGTCGATTTGGCTGCCTAAAGAAGCGTACACAGTACCCATTTCTAGACCGATAATACCGCCGCCCATCACTAACAACTTGCCTGGAACTTCTTTCAGTTCTAATGCGTCAGTCGAATCCCAAATACGTGGATCTTCATGCGGAATAAATGGCAGTTTGATTGGACGAGAACCCGCAGCAATGATCGCTTGCTCGAAAGTCACTTTAGTCACAGTGCCATCTTCAGCAGTCACTTCTAGCGTGTTAGAGCCAGTGAATTTACCAAAACCGTTAACCACGTTAACTTTACGCATTTTGGACATGCCGCCCAATCCGCCAGTTAATTGACCAATGACTTTTTCTTTAAAGCCACGTAACTTATCTAAATCGATAGTTGGCTCGCCGAAGACCACACCGTGAGCGGCAACCGCTTTGGCTTCTTCGATAACTTTAGCAACGTGCAGTAAGGCTTTAGATGGGATACAACCCACGTTAAGACACACGCCACCTAAAGTGCTAAAACGTTCAACTATGATGGTTTCCAGACCTAAGTCAGCAGCACGGAAAGCCGCAGAATAACCTGCAGGACCTGCACCTAATACCACTACCTGAGTTTTGATTTCGTTACTCATGTTTTCCTCTAATTCTCATTCAATCCGTTGGAGGAGCTATCCTGCCAACCGAAAATGCGCCAGCGCGTAAGGTGGGCGCATTTTAACCTGTGTTTGATACTGATCACAATAAACAAAAGGCTGCTCAAGATGAGCAGCCTTATATGCTTACAGAACCAAAGTACGAATATCGGACAGAATTCCTGACAGCGTTACACTAAAACGTGCAGCCATGGCACCATCGATCACGCGGTGATCGTATGACAGTGACAGCGGCAACATCAATTTAGGTTCGAACTCTTTACCATTCCACTTAGGCTTAATTTCAGATTTAGACACACCTAAAATCGCCACGTCTGGGTAGTTCACGATAGGCGTAAACGCCGTACCGCCAATACCACCTAAACTTGAAATGGTGAAACAGCTACCTTGCATATCAGCAGATTTCAGCTTGCCATCACGGGCACGGATAGAGATATCAGCCAGTTCACGAGATAACTCGATAATGCCTTTCTTATCCACGTCACGCACGACTGGCACAACCAAACCGTTTGGCGTATCCACCGCCACACCGATGTGGAAATATTTCTTCTGGATCAGTGATTCGCCATCAGAGCTTAAGCTCGAGTTGAACACAGGGAACTGTTGCAACGTTTTAGCCACAGCTTTCAGCATAAACACTAAAGGCGTGATCTTGTAATCGGCTTTTTTCTTCGCCGCTACATCGTTTTGCTGCTTGCGGAACTCTTCCATTTCAGTGATATCAGCTTCATCGAACTGAGTCACGTGAGGGATAGTTACCCAGTTGCGGTGTAAGTTAGGGCCAGAAATCTTCTGGATACGGCTTAATGGAATCTCTTCCACTTCACCAAACTTACTGAAATCAACTTTAGGTGCTGCAATCACTTGCAGACCGCCGCCATTACCTGAACCAACAGAAGTTGCCGCAGTCGCTTTCGGACGCGACAGTTCGTATTTAACATACGCCTGTACGTCTTCTTTCATGATGCGACCTTTACGGCCAGAACCTGTCACTTGGGTCAAGTCGACACCAAACTCACGGGCTAAACGACGTACAGCAGGAGACGCATGTACCGCACCAGTAGACACAGGTGTACCTGCGCTTGGGTGATGGGGTACTGGTGGACGGCTTGCAGGTGCAGCAACGGGCGCCGCGCTCACTGGAGCAGGACCCGCCGCTTGTGCAGCAGGTGCTGGAGCACTTGCTGTTGCAACAGAAGTCGTCTCAATCGTCGCAATGACGCTACCTTGAGAAACCTTGTCACCCACTTTAACAGTCAAAGACAGCAGTTTACCGGCGAATGGCGCAGGCACTTCCATGGTGGCTTTGTCAGTTTCAAGGGTAATCAAACCTTGGTCGGCAGTGATTTCATCACCAACAGAGACTAGCACTTCGATCACATCGACATTGCTGGCATCGCCAATATCCGGCACTTGAATTTCTTTTACCGCAACCACGCTTGCCGCTGGTGCAGTAGCCACTGGCGCTACCGTAGCGGCAGGAGCCGCCTGAGCCACAGTTGCAGCTGGCGCGCTAACGCTTGGAGCCACAGCAGGTGCAGCGCCGCCCACTTCAAGCATGATGACTAAAGAGCCTTGCGACACTTTATCGCCAACCGCAACTTTAACGTCTTTAACCACACCCGCGAAAGGTGATGGCACGTCCATCGTCGCTTTGTCTGTTTCTAGGGTAATTAAACCGCTATCAACTTCAATCTTGTCACCGACAGCAACCAGGACTTCGATAACCGATACATCAGTGTCGCCACCGATATCTGGTACTGTCACTTCAACCACTTTGGTTGCGCCCGTCGCAGGAGCAGCAGCCACAGGGGCAGGAGCCGCTTGAACTGGTGCAGATGCTGGTGCCGCCTGAGCGGGTGCTGCAACTGCTGCCGCGCCCGCCGCTTGCATCATAGCAATCAAAGTACCTTCAGATACTTTATCGCCCACAGCCACTTTCAATTCGGCTAAAACACCGGCGAAAGGCGCTGGAATATCCATAGTCGCCTTGTCGCTTTCGACGGTAAGAATCGATTCTTCTGCCGCTAGGGTATCACCCACAGCAACACAAATTTCGATCACTTGCACTTCATCGCCGCCGATATCAGGAACAAAAACTTCTTTTAATTCAGCCATTTTTATTGCCTCTTACGCGTACTGTGGATTGATCTTGTCAGCGTCGATACCATATTCTTTAATGGCTTTTGCTAACACATCGACAGGCAGCTCTTTGCGATCAACCAGTGATTTCAGTGCCGCAATAACGATAAACTTAGCGTCCACTTCGAAGTGGTGACGCAGATTCTCGCGGCTGTCTGAACGACCGAAACCGTCAGTACCTAACACTTTGTAATCGGTAGGAATATAAGCACGTAACTGTTCGCCGTAAATCTTCATATAGTCAGTCGCGACGATTGCAGGTGCATCACTTGAAATCACTTGGCTGATATAGGCTTGTTTTGGCGTTTCGGTTGGGTGCAGCATGTTCCAACGTTCAGCGGCTTGACCATCGCGAGTCAATTCGTTGAAGCTAGTTACGCTAAATACGTCGGCAGTAATACCGAAGTCTTTCGCCAGTGCTTGCGCCGCTTTACGGGTTTGTTCAAGGATAGTGCCACAGCTCATTAACTGCACTTTGCCTTTACCTGAGCCCGCAACCGTTTCTAACTTATAGATACCTTTCACTATGCCCACTTCCGCGCCTTCTGGCATGGCTGGTTGCTCATAGTTTTCGTTCATTGTGGTCAAGTAGTAGAAGATATCTTCTTGATTTTCGCCGTACATACGACGGATACCATCTTGTACCACAACGGCGATTTCGTAGCCGTATGTTGGATCGTAAGTAATACAGTTAGGGATAGTGTTCGCCAATACGTGGCTGTGACCGTCTTGATGCTGTAAACCTTCGCCGTTAAGCGTTGTACGACCTGAAGTGCCACCGACTAAGAAACCACGAGCACGCATATCACCCGCAGCCCAAGCCATGTCGCCAATACGTTGGAAACCGAACATTGAGTAGTAGATGTAGAACGGGATCATAGGTGTATCGTTGACTGAGTAGCTCGTCGCTGCTGATACCCATGAAGACATAGCGCCGAGTTCGTTAATCCCTTCTTGCAATACTTGGCCGGTTTTATCTTCACGGTAGTAAGCAACTTGGTCAGAATCCTGCGGAATATATTTTTGGCCTTCGTGAGCATAAATACCCACTTGACGGAACAAACCTTCCATACCGAAAGTACGAGCTTCGTCAGGAATAATTGGCACAATATTTTTGCCAATTTTCTTGTCTTTCAGCAGAGCTGTCAGAACACGAACGAATGCCATAGTCGATGAAATTTCACGGCCGTTAGAGCCCTGTAAAATCGAATCGAAAATCTTCAGTGACGGCACTTCCATCTCTTCGGTGAACTTTTGACGACGTTGTGGCACGCTACCATGCAGCGCTTCACGACGGCTCATCATGTACTTCACTTCTTCAGAATCTGGACCTGGATGATAGAAAGGCAGATCTTCTAACTGGTCATCTGGGATCGGAATATTGAAACGATCGCGGAAGTAACGGATAGACTCGATACCCATTTTCTTCACGTTGTGAGCGATGTTTTTACCTTCACCCGCATCACCTAAGCCGTAACCTTTTACAGTCTTAGCTAAAATCACCGTTGGGCGACCTTTGGTTTTTTGTGCATGATCTAAGGCAGCGTACACCTTCACTGGATCATGACCGCCACGGTTTAAGCGCCAAATGTCATCATCTGACATGTTAGCCACCATTTCGGCCGTTTCAGGATACTTACCAAAGAAGTGTTCGCGAGTATAAGCGCCACCTTTGGCTTTACAGTTTT
The DNA here is from genome assembly GCF_018224605.1 of Shewanella sp. M16. Classification (NCBI taxonomy): domain Bacteria; kingdom Pseudomonadati; phylum Pseudomonadota; class Gammaproteobacteria; order Alteromonadales; family Shewanellaceae; genus Shewanella; species Shewanella sp. M16. The sequence goes on from NZ_JAGTUL010000035.1 coordinate 20,054, forward strand.
GGTATTCACCGTCAACGGTTTCTTCCATTAACTGCAGTAACTTACCGCTTGTATCACGGGCTAATAATGGATCCCAGTAACGACCCCAAATTACTTTAACGACTTCCCAGCCTGCGCCGCGGAATTCGCCTTCAAGTTCTTGGATAATCTTACCGTTACCACGCACAGGGCCATCAAGACGCTGTAAGTTACAGTTAACGATGAAGACTAAGTTATCTAATTCTTCACGGGCCGCTAAACCAATCGCACCTAAAGCTTCTGGCTCATCACACTCACCGTCACCTAAGAAACAGTAAACAGTTTGTGCTGAACAATCTTTCAGACCACGGTCAGTCAGATATTTCAGGAAACGCGCCTGATAAATCGCTTGGATAGGACCTAAGCCCATAGAAACTGTTGGGAATTGCCAGTAATCCGGCATCAGTTTTGGATGTGGGTATGAAGACAGACCCTTGCCATCCACTTCTTGACGGAAGTTAGCCAGTTGGTCTTCGCTTAAGCGACCTTCTAAGAATGAACGCGCATAAATACCAGGGGCGATATGGCCTTGGAAATACACTAAATCGCCACCGTCTTTTTCATTGGGTGCGCGGAAGAAGTGGTTAAAACATACGTCATAAATAGTCGCGCTTGAGGCGAAGCTTGAAATATGGCCGCCTAATTCTAAATCTTTCTTAGAACCACGAAGCACCATAGCTAAAGCGTTCCAACGGATGATGGCGCGAATGCGACGTTCCATCTCTTGGTTGCCAGGCATGTGCGGCTCTTGACCCGCAGGGATAGTGTTCAGGTAAGCCGTTGTGGCGTTATAAGGCAAGTGAGTGCCATTACGACGCGCTTTATCGATCAGCTTTTCTAATAAAAAATGCGCGCGCTCTGGGCCTTCCTGTTCCAACACGGCTTGCAGGGCATCAACCCATTCCTGAGTCTCTAACGGATCTACGTCTTGTAGCATATCTTCAGACATGACACTGTCCTTCTCTATATACATGATAATGAATGGTGTTTGCGGCATATTCCGATTTAGCTGGCAGCTAAATCACAGAACTTAAGCGCCACTCTTTAAACGGCGCAAGCTTCGCTGCAACCGGCTATCTTCTTCCCGCACAGATAACATCACCTCTTCGATGTAACTTAAGTGTTCATTCGAGGCTTCTCTGGCGGCGTCGGGATCACGACGAACGATGGCAGCGAGCAATGCCCGTCTGTGATCGTTAGCCATAGTAGAAGCTTCTTCGCGGCGGCTTAAAAGCTCCAGGTTTTGCGCCACATTTTGATGCAGCACAGGGGTTAAACTAAGAACGAGGTGTAACATAGCCACGTTATGTGACGCTTCCGCCACAGCACGATAAAAACGCACAATCGCAGCAGCTTTTTGTTCGATATCGGTGGCGGCTTCCACCTCGAGGATCATACGCTTGATATTTTGCATATCGGCGTCGGTACCACGCAGGGCCGCAAAATAGGCCATCATGCCTTCGGTGGCATGGCGGAACTCCAGTAAGTCGTACTGACTCTCTGGATCTGAATTCATCAGTTCAACAATAGGATCGGCAAGGGTCTGCCAGAGTTGTTCTTTGACATAAGTACCACCGCCTTGGCGGCGCATTAACAGTCCTTTTGCCTCAAGCTTTTGAATAGCTTCACGCAAAGAAGGTCGAGACACTTCAAACTGGATCGCCAGTTCGCGTTCAGGCGGTAACTTCTGACCGGGCTGTAAACTACCCTCTAAAATCATTTGCTCTAATTGCGCCATGATCACGTCAGAAATTTTTGGCTGATTAATTTTACTATAGGCCATCAGGCGCTCAGCTCCGTTGTAAATTGGTCTTACCAATTTTTTTGAGTGAGCGCACTTTATCAAATCAGCGTTTTGATGTCCAGATTGAAGATCACTCCTTAAAAGCGATCTCGATCAAAAGCACTCACGAAGAGAGAGCATAGCGGAAAAAAATGTTTATGGGGTCAGACCATTTGACAAAAGCACGGGCTTCGCCCTACTAGGCGCTGCAAAAAGCGCAGCGGATAGATTCTAGGCTCTAGGTTCTAGACTAGAAGGAGCACAGCGACGCCCCCTAGCAGCGAAGCGTTCTCGATTCTCGCTGCAAAGCATCCTTCTTTTAACTCACCAATCCGAAAATGGTCAGTAATGAAAGTATTGCAACAATAAGTGTAAAGTTACGTTTACTGAGCACTAATAATGCTAAGGTTGATTGTACACATATAGGTGCACTTGCGACCTCAGGTAAAGGTTGTGCCGCTAATGCCGTTTCAGCAACCACAGTGCGAGCGCTCACATTTAAGGTCAACCCATTACGGCGCCACGCCGCTAAACCTTCACTAAATTGACCACTTAAGGCATAACCAAAGGCGAAAATCCGGCTCGGTAACCAATCCAGTATCGTAATCACTTCGTTGACTAAGGGTAGCTCTAGAGATTTACGAGCATTCTCTTCGGCATAAAAACGTACCGTGCAATACAGTACAGCACCGACTGGACCTAAAAAAATGAAAAACAGCGCCACGGCACCATAATAACGATAGTTAATCCAAGCAACACTTTGACCCACTTTGGCACCTAGGTCTTTCTCGGACACAGCATCTAAACACTCGCTACAATCGAGTTCGGCAGCATAATGGTAACAAGCTTGGACATCTGAGCGACAAGCCGCTTGCATATACTTTTTGAAAATATCACGCTGTTTCTGATGGTTAAAACAAACCACGGCCACAACAATCCATAGTGCTAAACTTAATAAGCCCCAAAACATTCCCGCCACTAACCAAGATAAAACATATACCAACAAGGCTGGTAGCACTAACGCCAACGCCATCATCACGCTTGTCAGTGACGCTTTATCACCGAAAAATGTTGTCTGATAGGATTGCAGTAAACGATCAAATTGCCATGATGAAGGAAGAAATTTAAGTCGCTCCACTAAAATGGCGACCAAGAGTGAAAATAATGCCATGGGCTGTACCTCTATAATTTGTCCATAAATAGTCTAGGTTTATATGGAATACGTCTAAAATCCAAAAAGTTAAGTGATTAACTAAGAGCGCAACGCCCGAGTATATTCCTTTAACTTGCCTAAATATCCTTCCCAATCAAAACTTTGCCCGGGGTCCGTTTTCCGCATTGGCGCAATATCACAATGACCCACAATCCGTTCAATACTCAGCAATGGATATTCTACCAATAGGGCTTGTGTTAACTCGATGAGTGACTGATATTGCTCAGAAGTGTAAGGCTCAGTATCTGTGCCTTCCAGTTCAATACCAATGGAAAAATCATTACAATTCTCTCTCTCGCCATAACGAGACACCCCAGCATGCCAAGCCCTGTCATTACAGCTTACATATTGGACACGCTCGCCATGGCGGCGGATCAAAAAGTGCGCCGACACTTGCAACCCCTGCAACGGTGCAAAGCTGGAATCGGCATTAGTATCTAAACACCCTTGAAATAATTGATCAATGTAAGGTAATCCAAAGCAGCCTGCGGGCAGACTAATATTGTGGATCACTAACAAACTCACCTCATTCAAGGGACGTTGATTAAAATGTGGCGACTCACAACGCCTCGCACTATCACACCAACCCGAATCAAACCGCATGATGAGCTTATCCTCTATGCCACATATACTGGCTTACTCTAACAGTATTCCTCCAAGCAAAGAAGAAACCCTGCGCACGGAACTTACTGACTGAGCTATCTTTTAACATTGAGATCATGGTGCAAACCATCCACTCTCAATTTTAATAAGGCTGCAGCTTACTCCTTTTGCTCAATCTTCCAACCTGTTCCGTGAGACCTAAGGCCGTGGTAATCTAAACCTAAAATGCAAGTAGGCCGTAATGCAAGGACTCCGCTTATGTTAGAAAACGATATCCGCCAATCAGTAAAATCTGCCCTCAGTGAAGACTTAGGTGGCACCGAAATCAACGATCAAACCAAAGCCATCGCTTATGGCGACATCACAGCAATGTTGATCCCCGCCGATAAGTACGCTGAAGCCACTTTAATCACCCGTGAAGAAGGCGTTTTTTGTGGTAAAGCATGGGCAGAGCAGGTTTTTAACCAACTCGGTGGTGAAGTCGCACTGCATTGGCATGTGGATGATGGCGATCTAGTATTACCCAACCAGCTATTATGTGAATTATCAGGTCCTGCGCGCGCTATTCTCACTGGCGAACGCACGGCAATGAACTTTATTCAAACACTTTCTGGTGTTGCCACCTTAACCAAACATTATGTCGATAAATTGGCGGGGACTCACACTCGTTTGTTAGATACTCGCAAGACAATTCCAGGCCTACGCACGGCACAAAAATATGCCGTCACCTGCGGTGGCGGAAAAAACCATCGTATTGGTTTATATGATGCTTTTTTGATTAAAGAAAACCACATTATGGCCTGTGGCGGTATTCGCCAAGCCGTAGATACCGCCCGCAGCTTGTACCCGAATAAACCCGTTGAAGTCGAAGTGGAGTCACTCGAAGAGCTCGCCTTAGCACTCGACTCTGGCACAGATATCATAATGTTAGATAACTTCGACATCACTAAGATGGTCGAAGCGGTTGAAATGAACAATCAATATAAAGCTAAAGGCGCCGGCGCTAAGCTCGAAGTCTCTGGTAATGTCACCTTAGGTACCTTAGCCGAATTCGCCAAAACAGGGGTGGACTATATCTCAGTTGGCGCACTCACTAAGCATGTTCGCGCCTTAGATTTATCACTCAGATTAAAAGCTTAAAACCGCTGGATGTTAGCTGGTAGTGGAATGTTCTCGCAAAGTACCGTAAGCACATTCCACTCATAAAATATTAAGGCGAAATGCATTTTTTTGTAGGACTCCTCCAAACCAAATGTGAAATCGTGCCAGCACTATCATACTCAGCATTCACCCTCACGATTCCCCCACCCCGTCACCATTTCATGTCACCAATTTGACAACATAGAGACACACGCCAGCTAAACAGATATTGTCAAAAAGTTGTTATAACCTAATATGTCGATAAGTTAGCCTTTTATACAAAAACAACACTTTATTAGTACTTTATACTTAATTTTTGTTTCCTTTTACCTAACTTTGTACTAACTTTTACCAAGGCGAGATGGCCGTTTGGTCAACCTCACCTAAGGTCAGCACTGGGATTCTTTTTAAAATTGCCTAGTTCACGTTTTTTGAGAGGCATATTTTTGAAAACGTTAGCCTAAGGTGCGGTTGCCGAAACAATTTATTCAAACAAGCGCTAACCCAGCATTAACTTAGTGCTAATTTAGCAAAGCTAGCTTGGATAAATCAGCATGAGTCATTACACATGGGTCATTCAAGATCATCGGTGTACTGTTAATGTTACATAGATCATATAAATGATTTTATTGACATAAATGAGTAATAAAGTTTGATGAGATAACACAATTTATAGAGTAAAACAGCGGTTAGGTTAAACACTCTATTCAACCACAGTAAGTCACTAAATAGTTAGCTGGAGAGAAAAATGAAGGCCATGAATTTAAACAAAGCATTAAATAAAAAAGCTCAGGGTTTTACTCTGATCGAACTGATGATCGTTGTCGCCATTATTGGTATTTTGGCAGCAATTGCACTGCCAGCTTATAAGGATTACGTAACGACAGCCCAAGGCAGTGCATCGATGAAAGGTATAACTGCTTTTGCTCAAAAAATTCAAACTTGTATTCAAACAAATATAGGTTGTTCTGAAATTGTTACCGAAGTAAATAGTAATCCTAAATTTACTGATCTAGCTGCTGGTGCTGTAGCAGAAAACACAGCTGTAACACTTGTATGGACTGAAAGTAAGTGCGTATTAACAGCCACGTTTACAGGAACTGGTGGTGTAACATATGCTATCACCGATGGAGCTGCCTCTGGAGATGATTCAGCCTTGTGTGCTAAAGGCGCGGGATTATAAGACAATCTTAAATTAAAAAATTCTCACAATGAAAGAGGCTATACATTTTAGTCTCTTTCATCTCTATTTCTATTTAAATTTCGGATTGAACTTGCATGCCTACTACTGGCCTTCATTTAGGTTTATCCACCCTATTTATCCGTAAGGGCCTGCTAAATGAAGAGCAGATGGCTAATGCCATCACAAAATCCCGTCAGAATAAACAAGCATTAGTCAGCACTTTAGTGCAAAGTAAACTAATTTCAGCACGTGCTATTGCCGAACTCTGCTATGAGGAATATGGCACGCCACTACTCGATCTCAATGAATTTGAGCTTGCCTCGATTCCTGAGGATTTCCTCAATAAAAAACTCATTGAGAAACACCGTTGCTTACCGCTATTTAAAAGAGGAAATCGCCTATATATAGGCACATCCGACCCGACCAATATCGCCGCTCTTGAGGACTTTCAATTCAGTGCGGGCTTGCACGCTGAAGCGATTCTAGTTGAAGAAGATAAATTGGCTAAAGCACTGGAGAAAATTCTCGAAGTAGATATTAGCGGCCTAGATTTAGGCGGCATGGATGAAGCGGCACTAAGCGCCATAGAAATAGCAGATACAGATAAGCGAAGCGATGAACCGGCAGGTGAAGCCAGTGACGATGCGCCTATTGTTATCTATATCAATAAAATTCTAACCGATGCCATTCGTAAAGGCGCTTCGGATTTACACTTTGAGCCCTATGAGAAGCGCTACCGCATTCGTTTTCGCATCGACGGTATTTTACACGAAGTCTCTGAACCGCCGATAAGTCTCGCCGGCCGTTTATCGGCTCGGTTAAAGGTAATGTCGAAACTTGATATCGCCGAACGCCGCGTGCCACAAGACGGCCGAATCAAGATGAAACTTTCCCGCACTAAGTCCATCGACTTTCGGGTAAGCACTTTGCCGACCCTGTGGGGCGAAAAAATTGTAATGCGGATTTTGGATTCATCCTCCGCACAATTGGGCATTGAAAAGCTTGGTTACGAGCCTGACCAAGAAAAACTCTACCTTGAGATGTTGGCAAAACCCCAAGGGATGATTTTAGTGACCGGCCCTACAGGCTCAGGCAAAACCGTCTCCCTCTATACAGGGTTAAATATTCTTAATACCGAAGAGCGTAATATTTCTACCGCCGAAGATCCGGTAGAAATAAACCTTGAGGGCGTAAACCAAGTCCACATTAACTTAAAAGCCGGCCTCACTTTCGCCTCCGCTTTACGTTCATTCCTGCGCCAAGACCCCGATGTGGTGATGGTGGGTGAAATTCGCGATCTTGAAACCGCCGAAATAGCCATTAAAGCGGCACAAACGGGTCACTTAGTATTATCGACCTTACACACTAACTCGGCCGCCGAAACCTTGACTCGTTTAATCAATATGGGCGTGCCAGGTTATAACATAGCTAGCTCAGTTAACCTGATTATTGCCCAGCGTTTGGCGCGTCGACTTTGCCCCGAATGTAAGCAAGCTGAAATCATCCCCGAGCATGAACTATTACGTTTAGGTTTTGCCCAAGCACAAATTACACAGGGTTTTACCACCTTTAAACCTGTGGGCTGCGAGCATTGTTCCGGCGGCTACAAAGGCAGAGTTGGTATTTACGAAGTGATGAAGATGTCCGATGAAATAGCGCGTACTATTATGGAAGGTGGCAACTCCCTACAAATCGCCTCCCAAGCTAAAGCGCAAGGGATGCGTGATTTACGTCAATCTGGATTATTAAAAGTAATTCATGGTGTTACCAGCATTGCAGAAGTCAATCGCGTAACGAGTTTTTAAGCGTAGATCACTGTAAAGAGCACCCTGCTTTTACAACCAAATAGAGATTGTTTATGGCTACAGCAACAACAGTAAGAAAGTCTCGCGGTAAAAAAAACGAGCAAAAAAGCCAGCCCCAAATTTATACCTTCGAATGGAAAGGCGTTAACCGCGACGGCAAAAAAACGGCAGGGGAGCTTAAAGGTGCAACCGCAGCCGAAATCCGTAGCCAGTTAAAATCCCAAGGCGTTACCCCAAAGAGTGTTCGTAAGCAGTCCTCTCCACTATTTAAGTTAGGTGAAGCCAACATCACCCCTATGGATATTGCCATGATGACCCGTCAAGTCGCGACTATGCTTGCTGCTGGCGTTCCTTTGGTAACGACATTTGAACTACTCGGTCGTGGCCATGAAAAAACTAAAATGCGAGAATTACTGGGTACTATTTTAACCGAGATTCAATCGGGTATTCCCTTATCCGATGCCATGCGCCCCCATAGACGTTACTTCGACGAACTATATGTTGACTTGGTCGCCGCAGGTGAGCATTCAGGTTCACTAGACTTGGTTTTCGATCGAGTCGCAACCTACAGAGAAAAATCAGAAGCACTCAAATCAAAAATTAAGAAGGCCATGTTTTACCCTGCTGCAGTTGTAATCGTTGCTATTTTGGTTACAGTTTTGTTACTTCTTTTTGTGGTGCCACAGTTTGAAGATATTTTTAAGGGCTTTGGTGCAGAGCTACCCGCCTTTACGCAACTGGTACTGCATATTTCCCGCGGCTTACAATCCTCTTGGTACATCTTTTTAGCCGCCATTGTCGGCGGCGTATTTTTGTTTGTACGCGCACATCGAAACTCGCAAATGGTGAGAGATAGAGTCGATGAAGCCGTGCTAAAAATCCCTGCCATTGGACCGATTTTACACAAAGGTGCCATGGCTCGTTTCGCCCGCACCTTAGCTACCACCTTTGCCGCAGGTGTGCCGTTAATTGATGGCTTAGAGTCCGCCGCAGGCGCATCGGGTAATGCGGTCTATCGCAAAGCTATTTTAAAAATTCGTCAAGAAGTCATGGCGGGAATGCAGATGAATGTCGCGATGCAAACCACAGGGCTCTTCCCCGATATGTTAGTGCAGATGGTGATGATAGGCGAAGAATCTGGCTCGCTGGATAACATGCTCAATAAAGTCTCAACCATCTATGAAATGCAAGTCGATGATGCCGTCGATGGCTTATCAAGTCTGATAGAACCGATTATGATGGTGGTAATCGGCACTGTCGTTGGCGGGTTAATTGTTGCTATGTACTTACCTATCTTCCAGATGGGTAAAGTTGTTAGCGGCTAGTTTAATTTCTCATCCTCAAAATATAAATAAGAACATCAAATGTCAGAATTTATCTCCCTTTTGGGCCAGTATCTAAACCAGAGTCCTTGGCTCTTTATTGTTTTAAGCTTTATCTTTGCCGCCACCATAGGCAGTTTTTTAAACGTAGTGATCCACAGATTTCCTGTAATGATGAAACGGGAATGGCAGCAAGAATGTAATCAGTATTTACAGGAATACCACTCAGAGATAGTCACACAAATCGGTATTGATAAACTCAATACACCTATAGATAGCTTCCCCGAAAAATATAATCTTGTGGTGCCGGGCTCTGCTTGCCCTAAGTGCAAAACGGCGATTAAACCTTGGCATAATTTACCTGTATTCGGCTGGTTAATGCTCAAGGGAAAATGCGCTGCTTGTCACGCCCCCATTTCCGCCCGCTACCCAATAATTGAATTCATCACGGGGCTACTTGTTGCGACTTTAGCGTGGCACTTTGGTCCAAGCTGGCAATTTGCCTTTGCGAGCATACTGACATTTATACTTGTCGCCCTTACTGGTATCGATCTTGATGAGATGCTGCTGCCTGACCAAATGACGTTACCGTTACTTTGGCTCGGCTTGATCATCAATCTAAATCATACCTTTGCGAGCCCAACCGATGCCATTATCGGTGCGGCAGCAGGCTATTTAAGCTTGTGGTCCATTTTTTGGCTATTTAAGATCCTCACTGGCAAGGAAGGCATGGGCTATGGGGACTTTAAACTGCTCGCCGTTTTTGGTGCTTGGCTCGGCTGGCAAATGCTGCCGCTGGTGATTTTACTTTCGTCCTTAGTCGGAGCAGTCGTCGGCATCACTATGATTGTCAGTAAACGCCTCAAGCAAGGTAATCCCATCCCATTTGGGCCTTATATTGCTGCCGCAGGCTGGATAGCCTTGCTATTTGGACAACAGATTGTTGATTGGTACCTATCAACACTGTAAAAGCTGGCAAACTAGGCACTGAGTTATCCGGAGTATGTTATGTCAAAGTTTATCGTTGGCCTTACTGGTGGCATAGGTAGCGGTAAAACGACTGTAGCCAATTTATTCGCCGCAGAAGGCATTACCTTAGTCGACGCCGATATCGTTGCCCGCGACGTTGTCGCTCAGGGTTCAAAAGGGCTTGAGGCCATCGTTAGCCATTTTGGCATTGAGATGTTAACGCCAGAAGGTGAACTCGATCGCGCCAAACTGCGGCAACGGATATTTAGCCACCCTGAAGAACGTGAATGGTTAAACCAGCTATTGCACCCGATGATCCGCCAAGAAATGCTAGCACAGGTAGAAAAAGCAACCTCGGCCTATGTAATTATGGTCGTGCCCTTGCTATTTGAGAACGGGTTAGATAGGTTAGTCAATCGGACTTTAGTGGTGGATATTTCGCCTGAGTTGCAAATCAGCCGCACCATAAAAAGGGACAATGTTGATGCATCTCAAGTAAATAACATCATTAACAGCCAATTGAGCCGCAGCGAAAAACTCGCCCGAGCCGACGACATTATTGATAATCAGGGAGAGATATCAACCTTAAAACGAGAGGTGCTAGCATTGCACCAACGCTATTTACAACTATCTGGTACTCATAACGCCCATGACTGAATTAGTTTACGAACAGCCCCTAAACGAGAAAATTCGCAGCTACTTGCGGCTCGAATACCTCGATAAACAGCTGCAAAGTAACCTAAGCAATGACCACCAACATAGATGTTTTTATCCGCTGTTTTCCCTCTGTGAATTATCTGAACGCTGCGATTATCGCAATGAAGTATTAAAAGATATTGAGCGGCACTTGCTGCAACTGAACAAATGGCAAGAATTAGATCACGTCGACCACCAGCAAATCAATATCTATATCAATGCCCTCACCCAAGCCCGCGAACCGTTACAAAAGCCTGAACGCTTCGGCAGCCAATTAAAACAAGACAAATTTATTTCCGCACTACGACAACGCTTCGGCATGCCAGGCGCTTGCTGTAACTTCGACCTACCACAACTGCATTATTGGCTATCTAAACCTTGGGAAGAAAAACAGCACGATTATCGCTCTTGGATAGCCCATTTCGAACCTTTACTTACCCCGATAACGTTACTACTTCAACTTACTCGTAGCACGTCCCATTACGACAATGCCGTTGCCCACGCAGGCTTTTATCAAGGTGACAGTGCCCAAGCACTTGCTTTGGTAAGGGTTAAAGTCGATGCTTCCCACGGGTGTTATCCTACGATTAGCGGCCATAAAAACCGTTTCGCTATCCATTTTGTACAGTTTGAACAACAACGCCACTCCGACCGTTCAATTGATTTCTTACTGGCTACCTGTGCATGAAGCCTTTACACTAATGGCCTGAAATACATTAGTATTGGCGGCCGCTTTATCGCCGTTAACCAAGAGAACAATTATGCCATTGACCGTTAACTGCCCTATCTGCAAAGCCCCTGTCGAGTGGGTGCCACAATCTGCATTTAAACCTTTTTGCAGCGAGCGCTGTAAGTTGATCGACCTCGGTGATTGGGCGTCAGAAAAACACGTCATCCCAGTCAAAGCCGAGTTTGATCCAGAAGCATTTGATGAATTTGATCTCGATGAAGGCGATTTTTTTAAAGAGTAATTTTGGGGTTGCACACGAATAACTCAGCTCAAGCCTTTAATGCACTTACTTTTACCCACTCATTAATCGATAAATATTATGACTAAACGCATCCATGTTGCCGTCGGCATTATTACTAACTCGGCCGGTGAAATTCTGTTGGCAAAACGCCCAGATCATTTACATCAAGGTGGGAAATGGGAATTTCCTGGTGGTAAAGTTGAGACAGGCGAAACTGTCACTCAGGCATTGATCCGTGAACTCAAAGAGGAAGTCGCGCTCAATGTCACTGATAGTCAGCCATTTATGGCGTTGAGTTTCGACTATCCCGATAAACAAGTGCTACTCGATATCCATTCAGTCACAGAATTTAACGGCACAGCTCAAGGCCTCGAAGGTCAGCTTATCGCTTGGGTCACTAAAACCGACTTAACCAATTACGACTTCCCCGAGGCTAATAAGCCTATTCTTGAAAAAATTCTGGCTCAGTAATCAAGTAATTTACCTTATCCTCTCAATGTGTTCTGTCCCCGAATCACAATTCGGGGATGAACTTTTTCAATGCCTTAACTCCGAAAAACATGTAATTATGTGATCGTTAAGCTTACATACCCAAACCACCTGAAGATGCAGGATTCAGCGGGAATTTAACGCACTTTAGGCAAGGCGGTTATTTGCAGACCTAGCGGGCTAAGTTAAAAATAACCAACACAGCATAAAGTGCGTTAAAACACGCCGGGATGGAGTGCCTAGGGCACTCCACTTCCGTGTTGCATCAATTCAAAAGGTGGCCGACATTTTGTCATCGATGCGCCTTGAATTGAAGCACCCTAGGCGCTCTGAAACTCGTATCTTCAGGTAGCTTGGGTATAGATATTAGCAATGCGTGATCTTGCTTGCAGCAAATCAATTAATCGCTTTAATCGTATCCAGAATAATGTTTGAATCGAATTTCATTCTTTCTCTTCGATTTCGAGGGCGCATCATGCACAATAACGTTAAGGCATTCCTAGCCACTACCGCCTTATTTTTTAGTTGTCAGGTACTAGCCAATGGTGGCTGTGGATTTGAAGAACAACAACAGGGTTTAATTGCGACCTGCAGTGAGGAGAAACAAGAAGTGATTTTAACTGGCATAGTAGAAGCACAACATTTAGTCACAGATCTCAATGAGTTTGCTGAAGGGTATAAAACCTATCAAGTCGATACCACTGCAATCACCCCGCTTAAAAGCATCACTGAACCTACAGAAATTGTAGTGATCATTGGTACTTGGTGCCCAGATTGTCACCGGGAAACGCCGCGCTTTATCCGTATTATGGAAGAAGTCACTAATCCCAATATTAAAGTGACCTATATTGGTGTCGACCGAACGAAAAAAGATCCCGAAGGCTTAGCCGCAAAATACGACTTTACCCGCATTCCAACCTTTATTGTACTGCAGCAAGGTAAAGAAGTTGGCCGCATCGTAGAACGCCCAACGGTTTCCTTAGAAAAAGATCTCGCCGATTTATTGAAATAATCGACACAGTACAAAAAATAAAGGCCGCATCGCGGCCTTTATTTTTTATACTGTTTCAATAAAACATTAGCTGACTTCGTCAATAATCCGCTGAGCTAACATCACTAAAACACCTTCACGTAATGCGCCGCCAGATAAGGCTAAATGCTCGATCCCCAGCAACTCAAACAAAGCCAATAAAATAGCGACACCCGCAGCAAAAGTCGGTGCTCGCTCACTGCAAAGTCCAGCAATCCCCATTAAGCTAATATCTTCTTGGGCGAGGATCTCAGCCTTCAACTGAGTAAGCACATCGAGTGTGATAGTTTCAGATAACCCTCGGTGAAGTAGCACTTCTACCACAGACTGTACAGCGCCGGAGGCACCAACGACACAATGCCAACCAAGATCACGTAGGGTTTGTCTATGCTCTGCTAATGCGATTAGCACTTGCTGCTTAGCATCATCAAAATCTAACTGCTGCAGCGGCAAACTGCTGAAAAATTGGCGATTATAAGTCACACTACCAAAGGGTAAACTGGTTTTGAACAGCACTTGATGCCCATCGCCAATGATAAACTCTGTACTCGCCCCACCGATATCAATAACCAAGCGACGGCCTTGACCACAAGTGGTCGCCACCATACCTTGATAGATAAGCTCTGCTTCACGCATACCAGAGATAATTTCGATCGGATGACCTAAGAGTGGCAATGCACGCTGATTAAACTCATCAGCATTGCTAATACTGCGAAGAGTTGCAGTTGCAATCACAGCAACATGGTTTGCTTCAATCTTATGTTGCACCAACATCTGGGCAAACATACTCAAACAGTCGAGGCCGCGCTGCATGACATCGGGGCTTAATTTGCCATCGTTGCCTATGCCTTCGGCGAGCCTCACCTTGCGTTTATATTTCGCAATAATATGCGGCTGACCACCACGCGTTTTGGCGATCAGCATATTAAAACTATTTGAGCCTAATGTTATAGCGGCATAAGCGGGTGTTGGCATTTACGAATGTCTACGTGTCCTATCATGACGAGGAGGGCGAGCACCACTGCGTTGAGCACCTGGGCGGCTTGCCCCTGAACGATCACGCAAGTTTCGAGTGCCGCTAGGGTGTTTACGGTGGATCTTCGCTGGCGTAGGAATATCGGCCAGTAAAGCTTCACTATCGTAGTTACTTACTGGAATCGAATGATTGATGTAGCTTTCGATTGCAGGCAAGTTCAATGCGTACTCTTCACAGGCAAAGCTTATCGACATGCCTTTGTTACCCGCACGACCCGTACGACCGATTCGGTGAACATAGTCTTCGCAATCATCAGGTAAATCATAGTTATACACGTGTGAAACGTCAGAAATATGTAAACCACGAGCCGCTACATCGGTAGCAACCAATATATCTAGTTGACCACTGGTAAATTGCTCAAGGATACGAATACGCTTTTTCTGTGGCACATCACCCGTTAATAAACCCACACGATGTCCGTCACCTTCAAGCCAAGACCAAAGCGTTTCGCAACTGTGCTTAGTGTTGGAGAAAACGATGGCTTTTTCTGGCCAATCTTCTTCAATCAAGGTCAACAGCAAACGCATCTTCTCTTCTTGGGAAGGATAGAAGATTTCTTCTTTGATGTTTTTGGAGGTTTTTTCTTCGGGGGCGATTTCAACTTTAACGGGCTCATTCATATGATCATAAGCCAGCTCTTGTACTTTCATGGACAAGGTTGCCGAAAATAACATATTAAGACGTTGATTTGCCTCAGGCATACGTCTAAATAAGAAGCGAATATCTTTAATAAAACCAAGATCAAACATACGATCGGCTTCATCAAGTACCACAGCCTGAATTGAATTCAAGCCAATAATACCTTGGCGAACGTAGTCGATAATTCGACCCGTTGTACCAATCAAGATATCAACACCTTGATCTAATACTTTACGCTGCACATCATAACTTTCACCGCCATAAACAATACCCACCTTTAAGTGTGTGTGCTTAGCGAGTAAAATCGCATCTTTGGCAATCTGAATCGCCAGTTCGCGAGTCGGGGCCATAATGATGGCGCGGGGCTGATTAATCAGTCGACCTTCAGGTATGGGAGTCGATAATAAATGATTAAACGTGGCGACCAAAAAGGCCATTGTCTTACCAGTGCCCGTTTGTGCTTGGCCTGCGATATCTTTTGATTGGAGTAATACAGGCAGTGATAACGCCTGGATCGGCGTACAAAATTCGAAGCCGTTCTCGGCAAGGGCCTGTTTAACCTCAGGATGTAGAGGTAGGTCGGCAAACCTTTGGGTAGATAGATGTGTTTCGCTCATAGCGCAAGCTTACCTGTTGAGGTTGCAATAAGATACTCGATCGTTTGAAATAGCCACATTGTAAAAAGGTAACTTGAAAAGCTATTTTTCAGCCCCAATATACATGGTAAGCCATTAACAAACCAGCAATGGCACCCAAACTGGAGAACATCATGAGCGATAAAATTATATACCTGAGTGACGACAGCTTCGAAAACGACGTATTAAAGTCTGATTTGCCAGTATTGGTAGACTTCTGGGCCGAGTGGTGTGGTCCTTGTAAAATGATCGCTCCAATTTTAGACGATGTGTCTGAAGAATATGCAGGTCGCTTGACTATCGCTAAATTAAACGTTGACCAAAACAATGTTTCTCCAGCGAAATATGGCGTTCGTGGCATCCCAACTTTACTGCTATTCAAGAACGGCGAATTAGCCGCGACTAAAGTTGGCGCACTCTCAAAAACGCAATTGAAAGAGTTTATCGACGCTCAAATCTAATTTGACGTCGTAATGAGTGACCTCCGGCACAAGCTATAAATTAATTGTGCCGGAATTTCCCTAAATTTCTGGACGCCCCGCTTTGTTAGTGCTACTTTAATAACCAGATTCTTTCTAATAACCTCTTCTCGCTCGTCAATCACTATCCTGAATTACATCCTTACTGATTGATCGCGGTAAGCTTTGTCGCGTAACACAAGACCCCCAAAATGAACTTAACTGAATTAAAAGACACGCCGATTTCTGACCTAGTCTCGCTAGCTGAAAATATGAAGCTCGAAAATATGGCCCGCGCTCGCAAGCAGGACATTATTTTCTCAATCCTTAAAGCCCACGCAAAAAGTGGAGAAGACATTTTCGGTGGTGGGGTATTAGAAATACTCCAAGACGGTTTCGGCTTCTTACGCAGCTCAGACGGTTCTTATTTAGCTGGTCCAGATGACATCTATGTCTCACCAAGCCAAATTCGCCGCTTCAACATGCGAACGGGTGATACCATTTTTGGTAAAATTCGCCCACCAAAAGAAGGCGAGCGTTATTTTGCCCTATTGAAAGTCAACGAAGTTAACTTCGATAAACCAGAAAACTCCCGTAATAAAATCCTCTTTGAAAACTTAACCCCACTCCACGCAGAAGAACGTATGCGTATGGAGCGCGGCAACGGCTCAACTGAAGATATTACCGCACGTATTCTGGATTTATGCTCACCGATTGGTAAAGGTCAACGTGGTTTGATCGTTGCACCACCAAAAGCCGGTAAAACGCTATTACTTCAAGGTATTGCTCAAAGCATCAGCTACAACAACCCAGAAGTGGTGTTGATGGTATTACTGATCGACGAACGCCCAGAAGAAGTAACTGAGATGCAGCGCCTCGTTAAAGGCGAAGTTATCGCATCAACCTTCGATGAGCCAGCCAGCCGCCACGTTCAAGTTGCCGAAATGGTGATTGAAAAAGCAAAACGTTTGGTTGAGCACAAGAAAGACGTCGTTATCTTACTCGATTCGATTACCCGTTTAGCCCGTGCTTATAACACTGTTATCCCATCATCGGGCAAAGTGTTAACCGGTGGTGTAGATGCAAACGCACTGCACCGTCCAAAACGCTTCTTCGGTGCGGCACGCAACATCGAACACGGCGGCAGCTTGACCATTATCGCCACAGCCTTGGTTGATACGGGTTCTAAGATGGACGAAGTGATCTACGAAGAATTTAAAGGTACAGGTAACCAAGAGCTACATTTGTCACGTAAAGCGGCAGAAAAGCGCGTGTTCCCAGCCATTGACTTCAACCGCAGCGGTACCCGTCGCGAAGAAAAACTCACGACTCAAGAAGAACTGCAAAAAATGTGGATCCTGCGTAAGATCCTCAATCCTATGGATGAAGTCAGCGCAATGGAATTCTTAATCGATAAATTGGCGATGACCAAGACTAACGAAGAGTTCTTTACCGCCATGAAACGCACTAAGTCTTAAGCCATACAAGATTGCATGAATAATAAGGCCGCTCACTGAGCGGCCTTTTGTTTATGTATAAAAAAAAGCCGCGAGTGCGGCTAATCTTGATTCAAGTGACTTAATCAAGCACAGGTAAGTAACTGAGCACTAACTGATCTCGACTTAGCTGGCTATCAATGATCTCCCCTACTGTGCCATTGTTTAACTTGATGGCAAGCGTGGCCTCCCCGGCTTGCGCCTTAAAGGTTTCCATCTCTTTAATTCGGTTAATCAGCGCGAGTGCTAAGGTGTTTTCTGCGGTTGCCGCGTACACTCGGCCATTTACCGTCACTTCTGCTTGAGTAGCCAATGCTGGGCCAGCTAAACGAATACCAACATATTCACGCCATACCCTAGCTTTTTGCTCGCCTTGATAATCACTGTCAACGGATGCAAGCACCACTTGGCGTAATATCATCTGCAGTAAATTACTCTTACCTTTTGGCTGCCCGTTAACAGTATCGAATTGGAAGTAACGTGATACCGAACGGTCATAATTAGGTAATGGCTCAATACTTTGTTGCGCAAAATCAGTGTAATAAGGCAAATAGCTATCGAGCTTACCACTCACGCCACAGCTTTCGGTAAAGAGGGGTGCATTACCACGAGTCAGCCCTGGGCCTTCGCCCATGGTCATCTTACACAACATATCTTTGAACACCGGACCCACATTAGGTAAATCAACCAATGCTTTATAACCAAGACTCGATGTACTACGTGGGGTAGTTCGTGATACTAAGGCTCTCACGGCTAACAATTTATCTGGCCACACCCCCAACACGTCGCGCTCATTCACATAGGGATGGTTAGGTGAGGACGCAGGCGTTTTAATACCGTTGAGTAAGCGACCCGAAAAGCTGACATCCGCCGTTAATAAATCCTGAAATTTAGGATTAATTTGCGATTTAATGATCAGCTCTTTCAAGGCTTCTGGAGAATCAGAGAACTGACTTATCACCTCACCTGGTTCAAACTTCACCTTCATATCGCCGCTTTTAAAACGATATTGTTCAAGTACTTTGCCAAAATTGTACTGTTGTCTTAAGGCCACGCTGCCATCGGCTTGCTTGTATGTCACATCGAGGGTCGCATCATTTTCTCCCACCAGCTTAAGGAAGAAATCTGCCGACTGATTCATCGCCCGCTGATTCGTGCAATACCAAGCCTCGCTACCTGCCGCCGCCAATCGTTCGCATTCACCAGCGAAAAAGTTTTCAGATAGACCAAATAATTGCTCTAAAAAGCTCACATCTTCAATGAATTGACGTATTTCATCAAACTGAGCTTTACGATTAATGGCGTAACTTAGGCTATGATCTTCAAATAAAGATTGACGATTATGGCGTAGGTTCATGGTCTCGTAGCTATCAAAATACTTCTCGATATAGAACTGATTAATATCATCTAAGTTTTTACCTGCATCACCACGATTACAGTTGCTGTTAAGGGACACATGTTCATCAGTGCAGTAAGAATACAGACGTAGGCTATTGTTTTGCTCAATGTTATAGAGCACGCCAAATCGAGTATCTCCATTAACAACCCCTTTGGCGAGTTCGTCACGGCGTTTGACATCTTCTGCTTTGAGCGATACAAATTCGTTGGCTTTCGTTTCCACTTCACGGGCATAACCAAAACGTAACGCAGCTAAGTCATAGGGTTCAAACGTGGTCGCAAACCGATTCACGTTGTAATCCATTTGGCTCGAAAACTCGGCATTAACAGTAATGTCTGGGTAACCTGCATCGCTAAAGGCGGCTTTTAACTCCGTCAGTTGCGCTTGGTTAAAGGTATTGTCGTGGTCGCGACTCCCAGCAAAGTTATGCCTTAAGCCAAAGGTATGTCCTAACTCATGGGTTAAGGTGCCAGCAAATGCTTGTGCGGCTAGGGCTGTCGTTAAGGCGTCTTGTAAACTTATAGGCAAATCTTCAAATGCCGCTAACTTACCGCCCACTTTGCCATCAACCCACATTTCAGCTTTTTTCCAGTCAATTTCATGACCTTTGATGCCGCGAGGTAATTCACGATCACTACCACCCGTAGCAAACACGGTATCCACATGCATCATTGAGTTTTCAGACCAAAACGCTTGTGTTTTTTCATCAAAATCCGCTAAAGCATCGAAACTATTATCCTTGGGAGTTAATAACATCGATTTGGGTGCAGCGATAAGTTGCTGAGTGGGTTGCTCAAATGCTGCCTCAACAGGCACGTTACCTAGGCTGACATCAGGCTTGTCCAAACGAGCGACATATGGCTCGCCCGTTAACGACGTCACTGAATTCGCGTCCAATTTGCCTCTGTTATAATCTAATCGCACTTGGCGATAGTAACGAACTGCGCCTTGTTTTAGATTCGAGCTGTATTGATTAACTCGCGCACTGACAATTTCACCTGTTAGCGGGTTTGCCGCTGATGGACCATAACCCGCCAAGCCATTATCTAGCGGCTCATCGAATAAGGTAATGTTGCTATAACGTAGATCGCCATGGCGTTTATCGTTTGCTTGCTCAAGCTTTATCTGTGGAAAACCGGTTTTATACAACTTGTTTTGAATGTTAATTGCCGTAACAGACTCAATGGCAGCATCCAAAAAGGGTTTATTTTTCGCATCGTAGAAATTATTACTCAGGTAATAAGTCAGTTCCGATTTGGCCGGATTGAAGCGATTTAAGTAAGTTCGCACATACCCGTCAACGCCCTCTGAGTCAGTCGCATCACGATAGGTATGTGAGGAGGTAAAGAAACCAAATGCTCCCTTTTCATTTTCAGCATAGGGAATCGCTTGATAGTCTTTACTGGCTAATTGATCCACCGCCACAATCGAAATAAACTCAGTGGTCGTAAAGGATAGGTTGTCGAGGTTGCCACCGTAAAATTGGTTAAAGCAACTTGGTGAAGCTTGATAAGTATGCTCAATTTCAAAGTTAACCACGCCCTTAGCTAAATCCATCTCATAGCCTTTTTGGCCTTGAGTATTCACTAGACGCGGGGCTTCTGTTTCAGTAACGCATTCTCCAAAGGTGAAAATGTCATTAATGCTCAACTCGGCAATTTTGGCTTTGGCAAAATCAGGGACAAAATAGCGCTTATCCTGCCATGTTAAATTAGCATCTGTATTAACTTGCTCAACGTTAACGCACTCACGCCATTTATCTTCGGTACATTTAAAGTCGATATATTCGCCAGGAATGGTTAACACTGGCGCTTGGTTATACTCATTAGGATAACGACTGTCATGGCCTAGTCCGATATTATCTCGGTCAATTTGACGTACTTGGATACCATTCTCAGTTTTATGCAAGGTCACCAACTTAGGATCACCTTGGGTAAAACCTCGCACCTCGGCAGCATAACGCGGAGCCTTACCCACGCTGCGAATGTAGAGATATTGCCGCTCAGTTGCTTTATCGATGTCGGCAGTGGTGACTTGCTTTTCATCTTTCGGGAGTTCTTTATAAGGCTCATCGCCGGCACCACACCCCACAAGGGTCAGTGCACTGGTGATCGCCAGACATACCATGGACTTCTTCATAGATTCCTCTTAACTACTGTTTTTATAGATATTTAGTAATTGACAAATAAAAGGTTGAACTCTTTTTGTCATAAATCTCAAATCCCTGAGATGTCCCCACTTCTGGGTTATAGAAACGACCACTATTGTTGTGACCAACAGCCAACACCCAATCAGGCTTAAACGACCAACCGAGTTCTTGGGCAAAGGTAAATTGATCATCGAGTCGACGACCGTAATAGTTTTTGGAAATCCGATAACGACCACTGATATCCAAATACCAATTGGCCGTTATTTGCCAATAAGCATCGAGTAATCCATCGAGTTGCTGTTCAACTAACACGCGTTCACCAGCGGTTTTGTATTGGTAAGCGTTGTAGCGATAGCGCGGTGAAAAATAAAAACTTAGGTTATCTAGCGGGCTCCAAAATAAGTACGCGGCAATGCGCGGCGCATATTGCAACTTATCTAGTTTTGATTCACGTTCTGCGGGCAGATACACACCTAAACTACCTTTCAATGAGACGGTATCGGTTAAGGCATACAGTGGCGTGCGGTACTCCAGCAAAGGATCATAAAAACTGGACTCTTTGCCATGTAGTGTTTGCTTTTCACCCCCAAGGGTAAACAGCACATTGCCCCAATTTGCCTTGTAATCGATACGGCTATCGATGTTGTAGGCTTGATAGGCGTAATAACTTTCCGAGTCATAAATGTTTCGCGTAAAACCCACATTAACATAGCCAGACCATTTTGCTGCTTGTGCATCCGTTGCTAGCTCAAATTCATTGACGGCCAATGCTTGACCGACAAAGGAGAAACTGGCCAGCATCACCTGCACGCAGAAAAGCACAGACCATTTATTTCGTCGACGAGAAATCGACGAATAATATTGATTATTCGTTGGTTGCATAATAAAACCTTGATTTATATTTTTAATTAAAAATCTTGATAGTGAGCATGCGCTCTATTTAACGCTAGGATGTACTTGCTTGAATTGATTTCATCCAATTAAGTAAAAATGAATAATAGTTTTCTATATTAGTAATATAACTACGTATAAATATGGTTAAG